>DGVK01000192.1:0-230 GCA_002395905.1 Verrucomicrobia bacterium UBA4286
CTCGCCACGAATCTTCGCCGAAAAGCCCCGTGGTGAACACGGCGGACGCGACCCCGGACCATTCCCCAGTCTCGTCCTTCACGCGGACATCCCACATGTAGCGCGTCGCCTCCTTCAGGCGCGAGCCGCCGTACGGAACGGCGACCGACCTCGCGGACGCGACCTCGCCCGAATCCCAGACGGGGTCGCCCTCGGCAGAACGCTCGAACACCCGTATTCTGTAGGCCGTC
>DGVK01000192.1:294-2920 GCA_002395905.1 Verrucomicrobia bacterium UBA4286
CCGCGCCTCTTCTCGGCGACGCCATTCGCCAGCCGAAGGAAGGCGCGGGGCCGATGTTCGCAGGCTCCGCAAGATGATCGACCGACAGCCCCTCCAGAACGACAGGGCGCCCCTTGCACGACACGCCGAACATCTCCTTTTCGCCCCCCGGCGCAAGGGCGACCACGGTCGTGTCGCCGGGCCGCAGCGCGCGAAGCGCTCCGTCGTCCGATATTTCGGCGACCTCGTTGAAATACTCGGCCGTGTAGTCGTATTTTCTCGCGGGATTCGGATGCAGGACGAGGCGCGTCGAATCGTAGCACCCCCACTTTACCCCGCCGCGCCGCGCAAGCACGCTTTCCATGCCAAGAGCCGCGCCTACTTCCACCTCGCGGACATCCAGATGGAGAACCCTGTCGGCGCCGCCGCCTATTCGCGTGAAATGGGCGACTCCCGAAGAACGGTCTATGTGGATGGCGTCGAACGTCTGCTCGAAAACAGTCCCCTTCTTCTTCTCGGGCAGATCGGGGCACCACGGCTTCGACCTGTTGATGTAGTCGCGGTAGGCTGCGTCGCACGGGTTGGAGACGTGCCATGTTCCTCGAACCATGGACTGTGTTTCGAAATGGTGGTGCCCGCCAAGGACCAGAAGCAGGCGCCCTTTCGCGCCGGTGAAATCGAAGTCCCGCCCGAAGGCATGCGCCACACCGCGGTTCTGGTATGCGTCGAGCACGTCGCGCCACGGCGCATAGCAGCGCCGTTCAAGGCCGCCGCTTTCGAACGGACCGCCCGAAGGCACGTGCTGCACCACGACGGCGCCCCATCCTTCGGGAATGGTCGCGAGTGCGCGTTCCGCAAGCCACTCGACCTGCCGCCGGGACATTCCATATTCCACCTGCCAGTAGCGGCGCGAATCGGCAAGACGGTCGGTCGTATCGGCGACGATGAATCGTATGCGCGCGGCCGCATCGTCGACATAGTAGTAGCAGGCCTCCGGGTCGTCGCCGTCGGTCGCGGCGTTCGCGCGCACGGCGGCGGTGTCCATGAGAATGTCGTGCGTCAGCCTCTGCGGATATGTGTAGCCTTCCTCGGAGGTGGGCGACTGCCGTATGGTGAAGTCGTGGTTTCCCTTGGCCGGATAGAACTCGCCGCCCGCGCGTTCCACCTCGGCGACCCAATCTTCACGATAGCGTTCGACGGTCTTGTCGATCGACTCCTTCTCGCCGAACGCGGCGGTCAGGTCGCCGCCGCAAAAGACCTTGCGCGCACCGGTCTCCACGATAAGTTTCGCAATGATGCGCCCCGACTGACGCGCATTTGAGGGAATGTGAAGGTCGGTTATGAAGAAAAAGCCTTCGCCGCACCGTTCGGCAAGGCGGCGCATGCGCCAGGCCGCTCTCGCAAGATGGTCGGCATAATACGCCGGCAGTCCTTCCTCCGCCGCCCATACGCGCCACGAGGCGAGCACCCCCGCCGCAGGCAGCGCCGCAGAACTCTTGATAAACTCTCGTCTGTTCATTTGTCCGATTCTTTTACCCAATGGTTTCAAGAGGTAATTTTACCAAATCCATCCCCCTCTGTCCACCGCCCATTTTCGACTGCGGGTGAATGGACGAGGCACGAATAATTGTGGTATAATACATTGCAAAGTCACAAACCAACAAGAGACATGATAGTATCATGAAGCAACTGAATCTTGCAAGAATCGCAATAACAGTCGTGGCGTCTTTATGCATCATGGAGGCGTCGGCGGGAATACCGCTAGGTAAGCATCGCGTCAACACGCCAAAACCTTGCCGAAACTACAGCATATGCCGCAACATGACATCCTACGGAAGAGACTTGTGCCCGAAGTGTCAAAGCGAAGCGGACAAGAATGAGAAGAAACGGATCAATGAAGCCGCCAAGCGGACTGCGCAGATAAAGGTTAAAAAACTTGAGCTTCCGCAGGACGCAAAAGATTATATGGGTCGGCCTATCAAATCTGAATGCCGCATAACCTCCCTCTGTGGCTATGAGCCTGGAAAGATCGCGCCCAAGGTAAGCCGACCGACTGTCGACGAGAACGGCGATATTATCGTGACCGAAAAACTCAAAAAGCCCTTCCGTATGTGCAACCGTGCAACACTGCGCTACTCGGCAAAAAACAGCGCGCTGTATTCAATACGCCTCTTCTCGGACCCTCAAAGCAAGCTTGATGAAAACACCGCCTGGGAGGAACTTACACTTATGACAGAAGCGTTCAGCGCCAAGTTCGGAGACAAGATTTCCAAATGGCGCGGAATCAAGGTGCTTAAGCAATCCGATGCACAATTCTCGGGCATATCCGGGCAAAAGGTCATAGCAAAGATGATTCAAAAAGATGTGCCGCAACGAGCCGCGCTAAAAGGCACTGCGGAGAAAAAGAAAACTGGCTGGGAACTCTCTTTGACGCTTGAAGACGACTTCATCAAGAACGCAAGTCTGGATGATGCCGACGCAGAGCGAACGCACGACACCGCCGGTGCAGACGCCCTTTAACCCCACACTTGATATCCGCTCGCCCCCTTGCGAAAACCGCTCCGGCAGAGCGTAAGACACTCTCCTGCCGGGGCGCGTTACAAAATACCTAGTATTTTTGAGCAAAAATACCTAATACTTTTGATCA
>DGVK01000211.1:0-3286 GCA_002395905.1 Verrucomicrobia bacterium UBA4286
GAAAAAATTGGGGAACCTCCAAGCCTGCTTCCGGTTGCATTTCTCGGGGAAAAAGGGTATCATACTGTGCATCGGCGGGGAATGGGCCTCGCCGCAAAAAAGGAACACACACAAATGAAAAAACTTATGATCGTCGCCGGTCTCGCCGCGCTCGCCTCGGGTTGCGTCTGCGTCGGTCCTTCGAACGCCAACTCACTTCTCACGCTCGATGTCCAGAGCCCTGACATGAGCTTTGTCGACAATAGCGTCAAGCCCGTCAAGAAGGGCGTGGCCACCGCGACCGGAACGCTCGTCTTCGTCGAAGGCGACGCTTCGCTCAAGGCTGCAATGGAGAATGGCGGCATCACCAAGGTCCACCACGTCGACTACAAGGTGAAGAACATCCTCGGCATAATCGGCAGCACGACCACGATCGTCTGGGGCGAGTGAGAGATATTCTCATAATGGGCCGCGGTTCAAGCGGCCGGGCCGCAGCGGCCCTCGCGGCGAAGCTTGGCTTCGCCGCGACTGTCGTTGATGGCGGCGACGTCTTCCCGGAAAAAGACTTCGCTTTCGCCGTCGCTTCTCCCGGGATAGCCCTCGCCCATCCTTGGATGGAAGGGTGCCGCCGTCGCGGCGTAAGGGTGGAGAGCGAGCTTCAGTTCGGCGTGGAGGAGTGCAGACGGCGAGGAATGAAGCTTCTCGCCGTCACAGGATCGAAGGGGAAGTCGAGCGTCGTCAAGGCCGTCGCCGACGCGCTCTGCGCTGTGGGCCGTCGCGCGGTCGCCTGCGGCAACTACGGCAAACCGGTATGCGAGGTCGCGCTCGAGGGCGGTGCGGAATGGGCGGTTGTTGAAGTGAGCTCGTTCCAGCTGGAGACGACTTCGCTCGCGCCGGACGCGTTCGAGGCGGCGGCGCTTCTCAATCTGCAGGAGGACCATCTCGACCGCCACGGCAGTGCGGCGGTCTACCACGCGCTCAAGCGTCGGCTTCTTTCCATGGCTCGCGGCAGGCTCGACCCCGCCGGCAGCGCGGCCATCGCCGAGGCATCGGCACATCTTTTCGCAGGCTCTTATTTCGACAATGGCGTGTTGCGCGCGAACGGCGCGGCGGCGGTCTGGCTCATGCGCGCGGCCGGGCTTGACGACGCGGCGATCACGGATGCGTTTTCGCGCTTCGAGCCGCTTCCCCACAGAATGAGCAGTGTTGGAACGTTCGGCGGCGTGAAGTGCATCGACGATTCGAAGGCCACAAGCCTTGCCGCGCTCGCGGCGGGAGTGGAGATGGCCGGAGACAGGGTGCGCCTCATAGCGGGAGGTCTCGCCAAGGGGGACGACCCGGAATCCACCGCCGCCCACTTGACGAGACGGGTCAAAAAAGTGTATCTTATAGGACGTTGTGCGGAAGTGTTCTTCCGGGCGTGGTCGGACGCGGTGGACTGTGAGGTCTGCGGGACGATGGATCGCGCCGTGAAGAGCGCCATGCACGACGCCGTGAGCGGCGACACAATCCTGCTGTCGCCGGGAGCGGCCAGTTTCGACCAATTTCAAAGTTTTGGGCAACGCGGAGACGTCTTCGCCGAGCTCGCCAAAAAAGAAGGACAAAAAAAGAAATGAAAAAGATAGGCATTGTGCTTGGCGCCGCGGCAATCGCGACCCTCGCTGGTTGCAAGGACCCCTCCTACAATTCGAAGTGGAACAAGAAGCCGCAGGAGGTGAAGAACGTGCCTGTCGCGACGCCCGCCGAACCCGCTCCCGCGCCTTCGGTCAAGACGCCCGAGACCGTTGTCAAGCCGCCGGTTGAGATCGAGACTGTCGAGAAGGGCTGCACCTGCCCCCCGGGGACGACCCACACAGCGCCCTGCGCGTGCGGTGCGCCGGACTGCGCCTGCAAAGTCGTGCCGCCTGCGCCCGTGAAGCCGGCCGAGCCGGAGAGCGTCGTATACATCGTCCAGCGCAACGACACGCTTTCCAAGATATCCAAGAAGTACAACATCAAGATGGCGGCCATCTACAGGTTGAATCCTTCGCTTAAGGGCGACGTGATACGCATTGGCCAGAAGATCAAGCTTCCTGCTGGAACGGAGGTCGGCGAGCAGAAGGCGCCCGAGCCGGCGAAGCCTGCGTCAAAGAAAGCCTATACGCCTTACACCGGCGCCACGAAGGAATATGCAGTGAAGTCGGGTGACACGCTCGGCAAGATTGCCTATGGCAACGGGATAAACATCCGCCAGCTCAAGGAGCTCAACGGGCTTTCGTCCGACGTGCTGCGCATCGGACAGAAGCTTCTCGTGCCTGCCGACGGCAAGGCCGTCTCTGAGGAGAAGAAGACCGCCGAGACTGCCGCGAAGCCCGCCGCCGCCGCAAAGAAGACCGAGTCCACGCCTGCGGCTGCGGCGCCTGAGATCGTCGAGCCCGCGCCTGCTGCCGCCGTGCCTGCCGAGGCTGAGGTCGTCGAGCCCGCGCCCGCCGTCGAGACGGCTGTCGAGCCTGTCGCCGTGCACGACACCGCGACCACTTCGTATGTCGTGCAGGAAGGCGACGACATGACAAGCGTCTCCATAAGCTGGGGCGTGTCGTCCGCGCAGATCCGCGAGCTCAACAATCTCGGCGATAACGACCAGCTCAAGCCCGGGCAGGTCATCAAGCTGCCTGCCGACGCGCAGCAGTAAGGAAGCGTGCGCAAGTCCGCACTATTCGGATTCGGCCTGGTTGTCGCGGTTCTCGTGGCGCTGGGCCTTGTTGTTCTCTCCAGCGCGAGCGAGGCCAACGCCATGCGTCTGCATGGCGACGCATATTTCTTCATGAAGCGCCAGTTCATGTATTTCGGCGCAGGCCTCGCAGTTGCGGCGCTCGCGGCGTGGTTCGACTACCGCGTCTGGCGCGACCACTGGATCCTTGCGATTCTGTTCTACACGACGGTGTTCGTCCTCCTGTGGATGGTGTTCGGCTTCCGCCCGATCAACGGCTCATACCGCTGGATCGCGTTCGGGCCTCTGCGGCTGCAGCCCAGCGAGTTCGCCAAGCCTGCGATAGTGATACTGCTGGCCGCATGGCTCGACAAGTCGGGCTGGCGTGTCGAGCTTTTCATGCGAGGCGCGTTCTGGCCCGCCGTGCTCATCGGCGTCATAGCATTCCCGATTCTGCTCGAACCGGATTTCGGTTCGGTGATGGTGGTTTCGCTTGCGGGCTTTCTCGTGATGTTCGTTGCGGGCGTGAGGGTTCTTCACCTGCTGCCGTTTTTTCTCGCAGGCTTTGGAATCGTCGGCTACAAGGTGATGACCAACGCAAACCGCATGGCTCGGCTT
>DGVK01000211.1:3340-3692 GCA_002395905.1 Verrucomicrobia bacterium UBA4286
GCTTGTGTCGTTCGTGGGCGGTTTTGCCGACGGGCCGGGCGCGGGCGAGATGGATGAAGCGTCGAAACGTACGGCCTATCAGCTCCACCACGCGCTGATAGCGATCAAGAACGGCGGGATCTGGGGCGTCGGTCTAAACCAGTCCATGCAGAAACACTACTACCTGCCCGAAAACCATACCGACTTCATTTTCGCGATTGGCGCGGAGGAGCTGGGGCTGGTGTTCTCCGTTTCTGTCATACTGCTTTTCACCGCGTTCTTCGCTTTCGCCGTCTACATTGCGGCGAAAGCCTCCGACAGGTTCGGCCGCTACCTTGTGACGGGAATGGCGTTCATCGTGTTCTTCCAGGCG
>DGVK01000211.1:3798-6470 GCA_002395905.1 Verrucomicrobia bacterium UBA4286
CGCTGCCGTTCTTCAGTTACGGCGGGACGAATATGTTGAGCGCGTTTTTCGCGGTCGGCACGATACTGTCGGTCGGCATACATTCTTACAAGGACTGCAAACGCGGCGTTCTGCACGCCGTCCGTTTCGTGTAGGAGGGGTGAAACGTGCCGGAGGGGAAGCCAGCGCCTGCCGCCTACACAGTATCGTCCCTCACCGACGCCATCAAGCGGTCGATGGAGGCGAAGTTCACCCGGATATACGTCGAGGCCGAGATAAGCGGCTGGCGCAGGTATCCTTCCGGACACTGCTATTTCACGCTCAAGGATTACGGCGCGCAGATATCCGCCGTCATGTTCGCGAGCGCCTACGAGCGGTGCAGGGCCAGGGCGTCGCTCAAGGACGGCGCGAGGATCCTCGTCTACGGGAACGTGACTGTATATCCGCCGCGAGGCAACTACCAGCTGGTGGTGCTTGCGGCGAAGGCTGTCGGAGAAGGCGACCTTATGCAGCGCTATCTCGAACTCAAGGCGAAGCTTGAGGAAGAGGGCCTTTTCGATGCGTCAAGAAAACGGCCGCTGCCGTTCTTGCCGAGGCGCATAGGAATTGTAACGAGCGAAGCGGGCGCCGTCATCCATGATATGTGCAACGTGCTTGTGCGTCGCTTTCCCAATCTGTCGATACGTCTTTTCCCGGCGATGGTGCAGGGCGCCGAAGCACCGCGCACGCTGGTGGCCGGCGTCGGCTACTTCAACTCTCCTTCGCCGGACGGCTGGTCGGCGGATCTGCTGATTGTCGCGCGCGGAGGCGGCAGTTTCGAGGATCTTTTCTGTTTCAACGACGAGACGCTCGTGAGGGCTGTCGCCGCGTCGAAGGTGCCGACGATTTCGGCGGTAGGCCACGAGACCGATTTCACGCTTTGCGACTTCGCGGCCGATCGCCGCGCCGGAACGCCGTCGATAGCCGCGGAGATGGCGGTTCCCGTGTTCGCCGATATTCGCGGGAAGATCGAGACTTTGAACGGCAGGCTCTTATCGTCGCTGAGAGGACGTGGAGAATGGTTCGCACAGCGCGTGAACCATCTGTCGGAGTCGCTCGCCGCGGCGCTGGAGACGAATCTTGTCCGCGTCGAGATACGGCTGGACGGCGTCTCGCGCAGACTCGCGCCGTCGCTCGCGCTCTCCGGCGCCAAAGCCGGAGCCCGTCTTGAGGCTGTGCGGCAGCGCATCGCCCCCGCGGTCAGGATGTGTTTTTCGCAGGCCGAGACGAGGCTCGGGCGCGCGTCCGACAAGCTGGCGTTGCTTTCGCCGTACGGTGTTCTAGAGCGCGGCTATTCGCTCGCGACCAACGCCGCCGGCGAAATCGTCCGCGACGCCTCCGCGCTCAAGACGGGCGACAGCCTTCACGTGCGCTTTGCGAAAGGCTCCGTAGAGGCGACCGTGGCGTGACCGCCAGCCTGCGGGCCGCAATGTTCCGCCGCTGTCACGTGGCCGGTGCTTTGCGCCAGGCTCTTGGCGTGAGACCTGTAGCGGCGCGAAAGGCGTTCGCCATGTGCGAGGCGTTGCAGAAGCCGGTCTGACGGGCGATTTCCACGGTGGAGACGCAGTCGGTCTTCAGAAGCAGTTTTACCTTTGCGATTCGCTGGCGCTTTATTTCGCTTCCTATCGACCGGCCGAGATCGGCTTTGAATTTCTTGTCGAGGGTGTTGCGGCTCATGCCCAGCGCAAGGGCGATTTGCGCCGCACCGAGCGGCATGGAGATGTGACCGGTTATGTAGTCCAGCGCGCGGCGCACATCACGGTCGTGCGAAGCTATGACGTCCGTAGAGCGCCGAAGGCATATGCCGCCCGCAGGAACGATTACAGGCTTGTCCGGCGGCTTGCCGCCGTCCATCAGGCGGCCGAGCAGAGCCGCCGCCTCGTAGCCCCCCTCCTCCAGATTCTGGTCTATCGACGAAAGCGGCACGGACTGGTTCTCGCAGATTATTACGTCGTTGCCGACCGAAAGTATCGCGAGCTCCTCAGGCACTGAAATGCCGATGCGTTCCGCCGCGTCAAGCAGGCGCGAGGCGTCCGTCTCGTCGTATGCAAGCGCGGCGAGCGGCTTTGGCGCTTTTGCCAGATTTTCCGCGATCCATGACATGAAGACGTTCCAGTCGTTGCGCCGGGTCTTCGGCAGAGACTCTTCGGCGACCCACCGTTCGGCATGGTTCGTCTCGGTGAAACCGGCGTAGCGCAGCGCATGAACGTTTCCCCAGCACATTGAAAACCACACGGTGTTGCGGAAGTTCCTGTCGGCGAAATGCTTTGCAGCGAGGCGGCCGATGCCGACATGATCGCTCACGACCCGGGGAACGCGTATTTCTGGGCGGCAGACCGTGAGGTCCACGACCGGAATTCCGTGGCGCATCATCTGGCAGATCGTCGACACGGTCTGAGCGTCGGAGCGCAGAGTGGCTATTATGCCGTCGCCGTTCCATGCCAGTGGACGGTGTCCGAGACGATCCTGGATCATCAGATGCCAGCTGTGTTCGCGTGCATAGCGCGCAACGCCCGCCACTCGCGCGGCGCTGAAAGGGGATACCATTACGAGCACCTTTTTGTTCATGGCGTCAGTATATCATAAGAGCGCTGAACCATGCAAACGGCAGGCCCGAATGTTTTCGCAAGTTTGTTTTCCCCGTCCCGGGCAAA
>DGVK01000094.1 GCA_002395905.1 Verrucomicrobia bacterium UBA4286
CCACTTTCCCTTATCGCGAAAAATCCGGGATAAGGGTGGATGGATGAGCATATTGTGCCATGCGGCGGGCGTACAGGCTGTGGGCGGTGGACGGCGCGCGAGGGTTATGGTATACTACCACTCATCACAAGCCGGGATGATGAAATGGCAGACATAGAGGACTTAAAATCCTTTGTCCGGTTTTGGACGTGCGGGTTCGAGTCCCGCTCCCGGCACCATTGAAGAAACAACAGATTATGAAGGAGGATGCCATGGCCAAGGCCGGTCTGTTTTGTGCGAGCCTAGTCGCGACGCTCGTTTTTGCGCACGCTTCGGAGCCCGAGAGTTCCGTCGCGCCTGTGCGTCTCGCATACAACTACTGCACCCTTTCATACACCTTCGCCTACTTCGGCGAGAACGAGTGGGCGCAGGAGATCGACCGTCTCTCCTCGGCCGGATACAACGCCGCGCTCGTAACGGACGGCACATTCAAAGTCTGGGAGCTTACACTACGCGAACTCGGCATGTCCGAAGAGGACATATTCGCCTTCATCCCCGACGAATGCGCCCGCGCCTGGTGGCTGATGGGGAATCTCGCAGGCGAGGACGGCCCGCTCGACCAGGCGACGGTCGACGCCGACGGCGCTCGCGGACGTTTCATAGCCGCGCGCATGCGCGAGAAAGGCATCGAGCCGGTCCTTCAGGGCTTTTACGGAATGGTCCCCGCCTCTCTCTCCGCAGGGCCGCTCCTGGAGCAGGGCAAATGGTGCAGCTGCTACGACCGGCCGCCGATTCTCGACCCGACTTCGCCAGACTTCGCGCGCTGCGCCGCCGCGTGGTACCGCAGCATCGAAACCGTCTACGGAATCAAGCCGAAGTATCTCGCGGGCGACCTCTTCCATGAAGGCGGGAAGACCGAAGGAATCGACGTGACGGCCGCGGTCCGCGCCGTACAAGCCGCGCAGCAGAGCGCGTTCCCAGGCGTGACGTGGGTCGTGCAGGCCTGGATGAAGAATCCTACGCCGGAGGTTCGCGCAGGCCTCGACCCGCGCCACACTCTCATCGAAGCACTCGTCATGGACATGTCGGCGTTCGCGCACGATGACGCGACATGCAAACTCGATTTCGGTGAACTGCCGTGGATATGGTGCGAGGTCCTGAACTTCGGCGGCAACCACGGCCTTTACGGAAACCTCAAAACGTTTGCGCGTCTCGGTCGCGCGGCGAAAGGGAAGGGCGCGCGGACGTTCCGCGGGTACGGCGCGCTTTCGGAGGGCTTCTTCACCAACCCCGTCTGCTCGGACCTTTTCGAGGAGATGATGATGCGTCCCGCCGGAAGCGAAATGACCGACGCCGAACTCGACGCGTGGCTTGCGCGGCGAACCGCAAGGCGCTACGGGTTTGACGACGCGCGGCTTGCCGAGGCGTGGCGCATCCTCGCATCGACGGCATACGCCTGCAACCGCTGCCAGGAGGGAACGGTCGAGAACGTCATCTGCGCCAAGCCCGGCTGGACTGCTGACAGCGCGAGCTCGTGGGGGCCGAAAGGCGGCCTGTGGTACGACCCGGCGGAGCTTGAACGCGCGGCGGCTCTCTTCGAGGAGGCGTGGAAGGAGAGTCATTCCTTTTCCAACGCGACAGCCGTGGCGAACTTCGCGCGCGACCGCTATGACGTCCGCCGCCAGGCATGGGCGAACAGGCTGCGCGCGCTCGTGCCGCAGTTGAAGGACAGCGCGGATGCGCGGCGCGAGTTTCTGAATGAAGCGGAGTCGTTCAACGTCTGCACGGCTTTCGGCATTCCGCCGGAGTTTCGTCTTTCCACATGGCTGGACCTCGCCCGGGCGCGCGCCGGAGAGCGCGGCGAAAAGGCGTGGATGAGGATGATCACGACGTGGGCCGACGCGAAATACGGCGCGACAGTCCTCGCCGACTACGCGAACCGTGAATATGCGGAGCTCGTCCGCGATCACTATCTGCCGCGCTGGCGCCGCTTCCTGGAAGAGCCCGCCGTCACCCCGCAGCGCGAGCCTCGTCCGCAGCCGGGGATTCGCGTCGTCAACATCCGCGCCGACGAAAAGCCCGTCCGGGTCGATACGGCGGAAGAGACTGTTTCGGAGAACGCTTTCTTCCGTCGCGTGAAGGCTACGTTCACCTTTACGAATCCCAACGCGCGGCAGATGGCTGGCGAGTTCGAGTTCCCGATACCCGACGGTGCGTTTGTATGCAGATACGCGCTTGAAGTGAACGGCGAGATGGTGCCGGGCGTCGTCTGCGAGAAAGAGAAAGCGCGCGTCGCTTTCGAGAACGAGGTCAGAAAGGGCGTCGACCCCGGGCTCGTCGAGCAGGTGAAGGGGAATGTCTGGAAGACGCGCATATTCCCGCTCGTGCCGAACACTCCGCGAAAAGCCGAGGTTGAATACATCGCGCCGAAAGATGTCGGCGGTGATGCGTCGGCGACAGTCTGCGAGCGCGACGGCGACGACGTGTTCGCGGCGAGCGTCATGCCGGAGGACTGCGCAGGCAGGCAGACGGTCGCGCAGACGATCGCCGCGTTCACGAGGGGCACGATAATCTGGGACGCGAGCATGAGCGCGAAGCCGTTCGCGGCGGCATGGCGCAAAAAGCTGGAGGCTCTGCCCGAGAATGGTGAGTGGACGCTTGTGGTCTTTCGCCATGTTGCGGAAGCGCCGCGCGCAATCGCCGGACGCGGCGAACTGCTTGCCGCGCTTGATGCGCTCGTCTACGACGGCGGCACAGACCTAGCGGCGGCGGTCGCGGCCTGCGACACGTCGGCAGATCTGCCCGTCCTGCTCTTTACGGACGAGGTCGACACGATGGGGCTTGAAACGCCGAAGTACGAAGAGATGGACGGTTTGACCGTCGCGAGCCGCGACGACGCCCCGGCGCGCAAAGTGGAGGTGAAAAAACTCAGGGCGGGAGAGACGCCACCCGCGGGCGCGGAGGTGAAGGAGGGCCGCATTCTGGCGACGGTCTGGGCGGCGCGCCGCATGCAGGATCTCGCGTCGCAGGCCGATTCGCGCAAGGACGAGTTCCTCGCGCTCGGGCGTAAATACGGCGTCGCGGGGCCGGGGCTCTCTCTCATCGTCCTTGAACGCCTGGAACAGTGGCTTGAACACAAGATAGAACCGCCCGCCAATCTCGCCATACATGACGAATGGACAAGGCGGCGCGCGGCCGAGGACGACCCGATAGCGAACCGCAAGGCCAGGGCCGAGCATGAGCAGAACCTTCTCCGGTACTGGGAAGAGCGCGTAAAGTGGTGGAACGATCCGAAGCCGCGCAAGGCTACGCCCAAGAGCGGACTTTTCGACAACGTGACGACAGGCACGGCGGTTGATGGCGCGATCGAGCCGAGTGCTGCTGCGCCGGTTCTTGAAGAGGAGCCGGACGGCGCGGCACCGCGTGCGAATCGCGTGATGGCGGCGCCCGAGTCCGGACTGCGGGCCCCTGTTGCGATGAGGTCGATGGCGGGCTCCAGAAGAAGGGAGTCTGCGCCGATGGAAGTGAAAGCCGCCCCGCCCGGCGCGGCGGGATCCGGCGCAGCGCCGACCGTCAGGCTCAAGGCGTGGGATCCCAAGACGCCGTATATCGACGCGTTGAAGTCCGCAGAGAAGGGCAGGGCGTATGAGGTCTATCTCGCCCAGCGTGAGGAGCACGGTTCTTCGCCCGCGTTCTATCTCGACTGCGCCGGCTGGTTCTACAAGGCCGGCGAAAAGGCTCTCGCCGAGCGCATACTCTCCAATCTCGCCGAGTTCAAGCTTGAGGACGCGGCGCTCTGGCGCTCGATGGGATGGCGTGCGCGCGAGGCCGGTAGCTGCGATCTTGCAGTGCGGGCGTTCCGCAAGGTTCTTGCGATGCGCGGCGAGGAGGCGCAGTCGCGCCGCGACCTCGCGCTCGTTCTGGCGGAATACGGCAAAGATCACATGAACGCCGCCGCTGTCGAAGAGGCGATGAAGCTTTTCGCCGAGGCCGCGTTCGAGGTGAACGCGCGGCGCAGCGGACGGCGCGGCAACGACTTCCAGGTCTCGGTCCTCGCGCTTGAAGAGCTGAACGGATTGATTTCATGGTCCGACGCCGCTGTCTGGCCGGATGGTGCGAGCCCGGCGAAGCCTCGGTTCGACGCCGCCTACCGCCGCGACCTGCCCGTGAAACTCAGAATCGTCATGAGCTGGGACGCGGACGAAACCGACATAGACCTGCATGTGCTGGAGCCGAACGGCGAAGAGGCGTATTACGGTCACCGCCGCACGGCAGAGGGCGGCTTCGTCTCGGAGGATGTGACGACGGGGTACGGTCCGGAGGAATATCTGAAGAAGGAGCTTGAAAGCGGGACGTACAAGATCCTCTCCAACTACTTCGCCTCGCATCAGACGGCGCTTACCGGCGCGACGACGGTCACTGCGACCGTCTACACCGACTGGGGAACGGCCGAAGAGAAACGGCAGATCCTCACCATGCGCCTCGACAGGCCGAAATCGAAGAACTTTATCGGAGAAGTCACACTCGGCGTTGAGTGACCGTCCGCCGGACGGGCCGCGGTGTTCCGCCGTTTAACTTACGCAAAGCGCGAAAGCCATGATGCAGCCGAGCCGACATGTAATAGTCATAGTGACCCCGGCCTACCAGCCGAGACTCGCCGGAATCGCCCGCTACGCGCGGCGCCACGGCTGGCAGCTCACCATCCTCGACCGCATTGCGCGCCAGCCTCGCGGATGGCGCGGAGACGGCGCGCTCGTGACCCTGCGGGACAATCCGGCGCCCATCGCTTTCGTCAAGTCGCTGCGCAGACGGGGCATCCCTGTCGTGGACCTCACCTTCAACCGCCCCGAGCTGAGAATCCCGCGCGTGAGCGGCGATCATGCGGCGCTCGGGCGCATGGCGCGCGAACATTTCGAGGCGCGCAACTTTCACAATTTCGCATGGTTCTCGACAGGATGGATGAACGTCCACCGCCTGCGGTACGAAGGATTCGCCGGGATGCCGGCCGACCGCGCCGTGGAAACGGTTCCGCGATGGGTGTTTTCGGAGGAGGCGCCGGCGGACAGGCTGGACGACTTCCGCTGGTTCGACAGATGGCTCGGCGAAAAAATCCTCGCCGCGCCGAAGCCTCTCGCGGTTCTCGCCTACGACGACGCCGACGCCGCGCGTGCGCTGGGCGCGTGCCGCGCGAACGGAATTTCGGTCCCGGAGGAAGTCGCCATAATGGGGATCGGCGGCGACCGTCTCATATGCGAAAGCCAGCCTGTGCCGCTTTCCTCGATCGAGCACGACCAGGGGCGCACAGGCTACGAGGGCGCGGAGCTTCTCGACAGGCTGATGGACGGCGCGCGCGCGCCAAGGCGTCCGGTTCTCATCCCTCCGCGCGGGATAACCGTCCGCGCGTCGACGGACATCATGGCGGCGTCGAGCCCGATCGTGCGCAAGGCGCTCGAATACATACGCGCCAACATCGCGGACTCGTTCGGGCTTACGCAGCTGGCCGAAGCGGTCGGCGTTTCGCGTTCGACGCTTCACAGGCTCTTTTCGGCGGAAGTGGGGCGCACTGTCGGCGAAGAGACGCTGCGCCAGCGGCTGGCGGTCGCCAAGCGGCTTCTGATGGACGAATCGCGGACGATTTCGGAGATCGCCCGCGAGACAGGCTTCTGCAACCCCGGGCATTTCACCAACGCATTCAAGTCGTCGCAGGGCGTGACGCCGCGGGCCTTCCGCAGAGCGCTGTCGGGCTAGCCGCAGCCGCAGTCGCGCTCGTGCTTCTCCACCGGATGAAAGCCGGCGCGAGGATTTCCACCGTGCGTCAAGCCGTTTTCGGAGAAATATGGTATAATACTCCCTGCCGTCATGCGTGACGGCGAAATTCCAAGATAAACTCTACGGAAGAAAGAAGGAGAAAATGAAGTACAAATACAACTGCCTCAACCCCATCGCAGAGGTGGGTCTGGGCAACCTGGACGATAAATACGAACGCACGGAGAACTTCGCCGAAGCCGACGCCGTGTTCGTGCGTTCTGCAAAGATGGACGAGCTCGCGCCCGGCGCGAACCTGCTCGCCGTCGCCCGCGCGGGCGCGGGTGTGAACAACATCCCTCACGCAGAGTACGCGAAGAAGGGCATCGTCGTGTTCAACACGCCCGGCGCGAACGCCAACGGCGTGAAGGAGCTCGTGATCGCCGCGATGCTGCTGGCGAGCCGCGACATAGTCGGCGGCATCGAGTGGGTCAAGGCGAACGCGGCGGACCCCGCCGTAGGCAAGGCCGCAGAAAAGGCCAAGAAGGCTTTCGCCGGATCGGAGATCCAGGGCAGGAAGCTCGGCGTGATCGGTCTCGGCGCGATCGGGCAGAAGGTCGCCAACGCCGCGATCGAGCTCGGCATGGAGGTCTACGGATACGATCCGTACATGTCGGTCGACGCCGCCTGGCAGCTCGACCGCTCGGTCAAGCACTGCAAGAACGTCGAGGCGATCTACCGTGCATGCGACATCATAACAATCCACGTGCCGGCGCTTGAGTCGACCAAGGGCATGATCAACGCCGAGGCGATTTCCATGATGAAGCGCGGCGTTATCGTCATAAACGCCGCGCGCGACGCGCTCGTCAACGAGAAGGACATGCTGGCCGCGCTCGAGTCGGGCAAGGTCCGCAAGTACGTCTCCGACTTCCCCAACCCCACGACGGCAGGGCAGAAGGGGTGCATCGTGATCCCCCATCTCGGCGCGTCGACCGAGGAGGCCGAGGACAACTGCGCGGTCATGGCCGTGAAGGAGATGCGCGACTACCTGGAGAACGGGAACATCGTCAATTCCGTCAACTACCCCGCCTGCTCGCTCGGCATCCCGAACAAGGCCGGCCGCGTGGC
>DGVK01000082.1:0-416 GCA_002395905.1 Verrucomicrobia bacterium UBA4286
CTACGAATACTGCGTCGTCATCATGGCCGCGCTTACCGCGGTCTACGTGATTCTCGGCGGCTACAAGGCGACGGCGATCAACGACTTCATACAGGGCGTGATCATGCTTTTCGGCATAACCGCCGTCATCATCGCGGTGCTCGGCCTCAAAGGAGGGCTGGTAGAGGCGACGAGCCGCCTTGCCGAGATCCCGTCCGACGCGAACCCTGCGGTCAACGGCGGTTTCGCGACGCTGTTCGGCCCGGCCCCGCGCAGTCTCCTCGGCGTCGTGATCCTCACCTCGCTCGGTACATGGGGGCTGCCGCAGATGGTCGGCAAGTTCTATTCGATAACAGATGAAAGCGCCATACGCCGCGGAACCATAATCTCTACCGTGTTCGCGTTTCTCGTCGCGGGCGGCTGCTACTTCCTCGGCG
>DGVK01000082.1:476-18348 GCA_002395905.1 Verrucomicrobia bacterium UBA4286
CATACTTCGGCCGCCTCTTCGAACCTGTGCGTCTGCCGGGAGGGTCGATAGCGTTCGACTCCATAGTGCCGTCGATGCTGGCGACTCTGCCGGATGTTCTCATCGCGCTCGTGGTTCTGCTTGTCCTCTCGGCGTCGATGTCGACCCTCGCCAGCCTTGTCCTGACCTCGGCCTCGACGCTCACGCTCGACATAATCTACCGTGACAAAGCGAGCGGCGAGGGAGAGGTCGCCGCCGGACAGCTCGATGACTCTGTGGCGGCGAAGATCGAGCGGCGCAAGGTTGTCGTCATGCGCGTTCTCATACTCTTCTTCATCGCGCTCTCGCTCATGATAGCGCTCAATCCGCCGACGTTCATCGCGCAGCTCATGGGCGTGTCGTGGGGAGCGCTCGCGGGCGCGTTTCTTGCGCCGTTCATGCTGGGCCTCTATTCGCGGCGTGTGACGCGCTTTTCGGTGTGGGCGTGCTTTGCATGGGGCGTCGGGCTCACGGTCGTGAACATGCTGCTCGGCAATCCGGTGAACCCGATAGACTGCGGCGCGCTGGCGATGCTCGGCGGCTTCGTCGTCGTGCCGCTTGCGAGCCTTTTGAGCCCGAGCCTCCCCGGTGCGTATGTGGACAGGATCTTCAAGTGCTACGCGAAGTGAAAAAAGCCCTCTCCATCATGCTCGCGGCGGCGCTCGCCGCGTGCCGCCTCGCCGCGGCGCAGGTCACTGTCATAGAAGCGTCGGCTCCTGCGCGCGACTGGCGTCATTCATCGCTCACCGGCAACGGAACGCTCGGCGCGATGGTCGAGGGGCATGTGGCGGACGAACTGATCCATTTGAGCCATGCGCGTCTCTACATGCCGATGGATCCCGAACTGGATAAAGGCGCGCGCGATCCGTTCATGGCGGCATGCGACCTCAAGATATGCACAGGGATCGAGACCTGGTCGGACTACCGCCGGCAGACGCTTCTGCGCACCGGAGAGTGCGTCGTTGAGGCGACGGACGGCGACGGCCGCCGCTACAGGCGCAGGGTGTTCGCGTCGCGGCCCGACGCCGTGATAGCGATAAAGATCGAGGACGACGCCAGGCGCGAGGCGTTCTTTACGCTCGACGCGATCCCCATAGACGGCTATCGCGACGCAAAGACTTTCGAGACCGGAGTGAGACGTTTCGAGGCTGGCAAACGCGAAGGATGCCTTTACTACCGCTGCGAGTTTTCGAACCGCAACCAGTGGAACGATCTCGCGGGATACGTCGTCGCGCTGGCTGCGGGGAAGGGGAAGCAAGAGGCGTTCGTCGCGATTGAGCCTGTTCTGAAAGACCCTCTCGCGCCCGATCCGTTCCCCGCCATGCGCAAACGTCTCGCCGCGGCCGTCGCCGACGGATACGAGACGCTGCTTTCGCGCCACGCGCCTGCGCAGGGGGCGATCTTTTCGCGTGTGTCGCTCGACCTCGACTGCGACGACCCGCGCACAGGACGCTGCTTCGCGGCCGGACGCTACAACATAATCTCGTCATCGGGCGACGACCATGTGCCGAATCTCCAGGGGCTGTGGGCCGCGTCGTGGAGCGAGCCGTGGGGAGCGGTCTACCGCGAAAGCGGCCACCTGCCCTGCGCGACGGCTTTCTACAACCGCGGCGACACGACCGAGTTCAACGAGTGCCTTCTCAAGTGGATGGAGCGCAAGGTTAAAGACCCGCGCCACGCCCACCACAAGACGTGGCGGCTGCCGTACCGTCTCATGGACGGCTACCGCCACACACTCGACGCCGGCTGGTTGAAGCGTATCGAGCAGATCGTCAAGGATGGCGGCGCAAGGCCCGCGCCTTCGGCGGACGATCCCGACGCGCTTATCGACGCGCTCTTCGACGACCGCCCGCCGGAGATAGTCACGAACGCCGCGCTCACCGCCGTCGTGCGCGCGACAATAGCCGAGAGACTCGAAGGCGACGGACATTCCATGAAGGCGCTCGACTGGACGAGGCTCGGGCTCGCCGCATGCAAGCTTATGGACGCAGCCTCGGCGGAGAAGTGCCTCGCGCGTCTTACCGACGGATACTGGACGGACGGCGGCGGTTCGTTCCATGCCAAAGGCGCGGCGTTCAACATGGACGCCTCGGGCGGCTATCCGTATCTCGTGTCGGAGATGCTCGTCCACGCCGAGGACGACGGAGTGTTGTTCATGCCGGCGAAACCTGCCGCATGGCGTTCGGGAAAGATCAAAGGGCTGCTCCTGCGCGGCGCGGTGCGGCTGGACGAGCTTTCGTGGAACGGCGATGAATGGCGCGCGTCTCTGCGCTTCAAAGACGGGACGCTCCTGGAACTCACGCAGGCCGATGCGCCGGACGGACGCTATCTCTATAAAGACAGGAAGAACGCCGCGCGTTCAGTGAAAGGCAGGGCCGATGAGCTGCAGAGTGTCGATTGACGGCAGACTGCCGCCGCATGTGAGGCTTGCGGCGCGCGAACTGAGGCGGGCGGCCGCGTTCTTCGCCGAGAAATCGTCGGCGCGCGTCGGCGTGCCGTTCCGCGAAGTGTCGATCATCCTGCATGACGACGCGGGAAGCGCCGCCGCCCACAGAGCGGTGATGGACGTCGAAGGCCCGACGGACGTCATAACGCAGGGTTTTGACGCGATGCCCGGAGAAGAGCCGGGCGTATACGGCGAGTTATATGTGAATTGGGAAAGAGCGGTGGCCGCCGCGCCGGCGAGAAAAGGGTGGTCGCCTGCGAAGGAGCTTCTCCTTTATGTCGCGCACGGGATGGACCATCTCTCCGGCGCCGACGACCATTCGCCGCGCGACTGCGCCGCCATGCGCCGCCGCGAGCTGCGGTGGCTCGCCGCGTTCGACAGCGACGGTGCCAGCGGGAGCGGCGCATGACGGTAGTGCTTCTTATAGCGCTCTTCCTGCTGTCGGCGTTCTTCTCAAGCGCCGAGACGGTTCTTTTCTCGCTTACCGGCGGACAGCGCGCGCGCATCCGCGAGCGCAGCGCCGCCGCAGACCAGCGAATAGGCCGCTGCCTTTCCGACAAAGCGGTTCTCTTCTCCACAATCCTTGTAGGCAACACGTTCGTCAACTTCGCCATCTCGACGCTCTCCTACTACCTCTTCTCACGGCTGCTGCCTGGCTTCGGGTGGCTTGTGGTTCCCGTGGTGACGGTTCTTCTTCTCGTCTTCGGCGAGATAACCCCCAAGCGTCTCGCTCTCAAATACACCGAGCGAATCGCGCCCGCCGTCGCGCGCCTCATATGGTTCTGGCGCGCGGTCCTTACGCCGTTCAACGCCGTGCTGCGGCTTACGTCAAAGGCGTTCGCGCCTGCGTTGGAACGCGAGCGCCGCGCCCTGTCGGACGATGAACTGGTTTCTGTTATGGAGTCGGCCGCGGCCGACGGCGCGGTCTCGACCGCCGACGCCGAGATGGTCGAAGGCGTGCTGAGACTTTCGGAGCTTTGCGCCAATGACGAGATGACGCCGCGCGTCGACATAGAGGGTTACGATGTCGACCGCGACGAAGCCTTCCTGCGCGACTGCCTTAAGAACGCGAAGCATCACTATCTGCCTGTGTTCAAGCGCACGCCCGACGCGATAGAGGGCGTGATCGACGCGCGGACGGGCCGCCGCCTCGAGGCGCTTTTCGTGCCAGAGACCGTTACCCTCGACGACCTTCTCGTGACCTTCGCCAAGAGCGGCATGCCGCTCGCGGTTGTCCTCGACGAATACGGCGGGACTGCGGGCATAATAACGCCGACCGACGTTCTCGAGCTTATCGTGGGGCCGGGCGTTCTCGGCCACGCCAGCCAGGAGCCGCAGATCGTCCGCAAAGGCCCGAATGAATGGGAGATAGACGCGCGCGCGAGTCTCGATGAAATCAACCGCGCTCTCGACCTCGAGCTGGAGGCAGAAGACGCCGACCGCCTTTCGGGATGGGTTCAGTTCCACGCCGAGCGCATCCCGCACGTCGGCCAGCAGATCGAGGCCGACGGCTGCCGCGCTACGGTTCTAAGACGCCGCCGCCGTCGCGTGACGCTTGTGAAGCTTGAGGTTCTCTCGCGTCCGGCGGCCGACACAGACGAGGAGATAATCGCCGAAACCGATGAAGCCGTGGAACGCACTGAGGGGGATGATTCATGAGCACGTTTCTTCTTGTCGTCGCGGCGCTTCTGTCGCTCGCCCTCGCCGCTCTGTGCGCAGGAGCAGAGACGGGCTATCTGTCTGTGAGCCGCGAGAGGATTCTCCATCTGGCGCGAGAAGGCGGCAGAAAGGCCGCGCTCGTCCAGCGCGCGCTGAAGGAGATGCCGCGCACGATGGCGATGCTCCTCATAGGCAACAACCTGGCGAGCGTCACCTACTCTGCGTCGACTGCGGCGCTTTCGGCCGCGTTATTCGATAAAGGGTCCGCCGCGAGCCTCGTATGGGGATTCTTCGCCGCGTTCACGGTGCTTTACGTTTCGGAGTTCATGCCGAAGCTTCTTTTCGCGGCGCGTCCGCTGAGGCGCATTCTTTCTGTTGCGGACGCTGTGGAGGCTATGTCGTTCGCGCTGAGACCGGCGACGGCGGTCGCGATGAAACTAACCGACCTTTTCATGCCGCGCGGCGAGCAGAAGTACAGGCTTACGTCGGCCGACCTGCTGCGCATCCTCCAGGACCGAAAGGACGGCGTGTGCCTGTCGGATTTCGAAAGCGCGCTCATAACGCGCATAATCGTCCTGCGAGTGAAGGGGAAACCCATCACGCCCGAGGCGATTCTCTCCGCCCTGCGCTAGGCTACAGGCTGGCGAACGGGTTGCACGAAAAGCCCGAGCCAGAGGACGGCGCGAACGAAGTGCGTCTTGACGGCCCTCGCGCTCTCGACGCTCCTGCGACCGCGCCTGCGGCAGAGATCGCGCCCGCCCCGGCTGTCGGATGTGTCTTCGCCGAAAGTGAAATCCTGCCGCGCGCGCGGTCGACGCCGATTACAGTGACCTTGAGCCTGTCGCCCGCTTTCACGACGCTTGCAGGGTCGGTAACGAAATTGTCGCTAAGCTCCGAGACGTGCACGAGGCCGTCCTGATGGACTCCTATGTCGACGAACGCGCCGAAAGCGGTGACGTTGGTCACGACGCCTTCGAGCTTCATTCCTTCTTTAACATCCTCTATCTTCGTGACATCGTCGCGGAACTTCGGCGGCTCGAAGACCGCGCGCGGGTCGCGTCCAGGTTTGACCAGTTCGGCGACGATATCCTTCAAAGTGGGTTCGCCGACGTCATCGGTTATGTAGCGCCTCACGTCTATCTTCTTTGCTGCGGCGGCGTTGCCGACGAGCTGTGCGACAGACATCCCCGCGTCGGCCGCCATCCTGTCGACAAGCGCATATCTTTCGGGATGCACCGCCGAAGCGTCGAGCGGATTCGCCGCGCCGCGTATCCTCAGAAAGCCTGCGCACTGTTCGAATGCCTTCGCGCCGAGGCCTTTCACCTTTTTCAGGTCTTCGCGGGAGCGGAACTTGCCGTTTTCGTTGCGCCATTCGACGATGGCCTTTGCGAGGGACGGGCTCACGCCCGAAACGCGCTCTAGAAGGGGGGCGCTTGCGGTGTTGAGTTCCACGCCCACGCCGTTCACGCAGCTCACGACGACCTCGTCGAGCTTTGCGCCGAGAAGCGGCTGGTGCACGTCGTGCTGGTACTGGCCGACGCCTATCGCCTTCGGGTCGACCTTCACCAGTTCGGCGAGAGGATCCTGCAGTCTGCGCCCGATGGAGATCGCGCCGCGCACGGTGAGATCGAGGTCGGGGAATTCCTTGCGCGCGATTTCGCTCGCCGAATATACCGAGGCTCCCGCCTCGCTCACGCTCACCACCATCGGCGTCGGTATCTCGGGGTGCTGTTCGTGCAGACGCTTGAGCGTCTGGCGCACGAACGACTCGGTTTCTCGGCCGGCGGTGCCGTTCCCGACGGCGACGGCTTCCGGACGGTACTTGTTCACGATCATCGCGAGAGCCTTGGCCGATTCGTCCGGCTTCTGCTGCGGGAAGATGACGGTCTTGCCGAGGTATTTGCCTGTCGCGTCCATCATCGCGACCTTGCAGCCGGTTCTTATGCCCGGGTCGATGGCCAGCACAGCCTTTTCTCCGAGCGGGCTTGCAAGAAGCAGGTGGCGCAGATTCTCGGCGAACACTTCGACTGCGGCGCGGTCGGCCGACATCTTCTTCTCGACGGTAACGTCTATTTCACAGCTAGGCGCGAGCAGGCGCTTGTATGCGTCTTCGGCGGCCGTCTCGATCTGCATCACGGCTGGATCGTCCTTTGAGGCGGTCACGCCGCGCGCCTTTTCTACGAGAGTCATCATGTCCTCGATGACAGGCTTGGAGTCCAAGGCGAGCTTCACCCAGAGAACACCCTCCTTCTGTCCGCGCCTTATCGCGAGATAGCGATGGCTCGGAATTGAGGCGACAGGTTCCTCGAAGTCGTAATACTGCTCGAACTTCGTGGGTTCCGTCGGCCTGGGGCTGGCGACCTCGCTCTTCACGACGCCCTTTGTCGCGAACGCCTGGCGCACGAGCCCGCGCACCTCTGCCATGTCGGCGATGCGCTCAGCGAGAATGTCGCGCGCGAACTGCAGGTCCTCTTCGCCCGCCTCGAACGGTTCGCCGCGCCAGATTGCATCGGCGAGAGGCTCGAAGCCTTTTTCCTTCGCGATCTGCGCGCGCGTGCGGCGCTTGGGCTTGTAGGGCTGGTAAAGGTCTTCAAGGGCGCTCTTCTGCCAGCAGTCGGCAATCTTGCCGCGCAGCTCGTCGGTAAGCTTTCCCTGTTCATCGATTGATTTGAGAATCGTATCCTTGCGCGCTTCAAGTTCGGAGTAGTATTCGAGGCGGTCTTTTATCTTGCCGATCGCCACCTCGTCGAGATTGCCGTGGGCCTCCTTGCGGTAGCGGGCGATGAAAGGAACGGTGCTGCCGTCGGCGAGAAGCTTTTCCACCGCCGCGACCTGCCTGGAAGTTGCGCCGACTTCGGCGACAATTCTGTTTAGTGCTTCAGAGTTCATCAGGCCGCACATTATACCATATTTTGTGCCGTATGGCCGGACTGCGCCCTATAAGTAGTCTCAGGCGGCGTGCCGAGCCAACGCGGACGTTCTTTCGGCTTCTGGCGCCGCGCGGCAGGGAGCGGATGTTTTTGGTATAATATCGTCGCAAACAAACCACTGGAAACCAACAGCAAAGGAGTCGGTAAATGGAACTCAAAGGATCAAAGACGGAGAAAAACCTCATGGCGGCGTTCGCCGGAGAATCGCAGGCTCGCAACAAGTACGACTACTTCGCCTCGCGCGCGAAGAAGGACGGCTACGAGCAGATTGCAGCGATTTTCCAGGAGACCGCGCTTAACGAGAAGGAGCACGCCAAGCTATGGTTCAAGGAGCTCGGCGGCATCGGCGACACCCCTGCGAATCTTCTCGCGGCGGCGGCGGGCGAGCACGAGGAATGGACCGGTATGTACAAG
Source organism: Verrucomicrobia bacterium UBA4286 (assembly GCA_002395905.1). GTDB lineage: Bacteria > Verrucomicrobiota > Kiritimatiellia > RFP12 > UBA1067 > UBA1067. The sequence goes on from DGVK01000082.1 coordinate 7,944, forward strand.
CGTTTCTCCGAGGAGGCCAAGGCCGAGGGCTTCGACCGCCTCGCCGATCTCTTCGCGAAGGTCGCGGAGATCGAACGGCATCACGAAGAGCGCTACCGCAAGCTCGCCGGAAACATCGAGACGGGCGAGGTCTGGGTGAGAATAGGTGTCAACCGCTGGCAGTGCCGCAACTGCGGCGCGATCGTCGAAGGCGAGAAAGCCCCCGAGCTTTGTCCCGTCTGCGCCCACCCCAAGGCCTACTTCCAGGTGGAGCCGCAAAACTACTGACGGCGTTTGAACGGTCGGCGGAGTTATGGTATAATAGCCGCCGATGAAATTCGAAGACAACCTTGCCAAGCTTGAGGAGACTGTCCGCAAAATGGAGTCGGGCGAGCTTTCGCTCGACGACATGATCGTCTCTTTCGAGGAGGGCCGCAAACTGGTCGAGGCGTGCACGCGCGATCTCGAGGCAATACGGCTTCGCATAGAAAAGGTGACCAGGGACGGCGCCGCCGTAGAGGAGATGAAACTGTGAGCCGTATCATCCATGTGCAGGCGCAGGCCGACCACATAGAGTCGCTTTCAAAGGCGGCTCCGCTCGCCGCCGTCGAGGAGCTCGTCTGGAACGCGCTCGACGCCGATGCGCGCGAGGTGAGGGTCGATCTGGTGACGAACGCGCTGGGAGCGGTTGAGGCCGTGCGCGTCGCCGACGACGGCAACGGCATAGACGTGCTCAGCGCCGACGCGACATTCGGTTCGCTTGGCGGCAGCTGGAAGCGCGGCATATCCGAGACTGCGCACGCCCGCCGCAGACTGCACGGCCGTCACGGGCGCGGCCGCTTCAAGTCGTTCGCGCTCGGCGGACATGTCGAGTGGCGAACGACGACGCGCTCCGGCGGCGGCCTCACGTCTTATGTTATCTCAGGCGACATCATGAATCCGGGCGAGTTCGCGCTTGACGTCGAGCTCCAGCCGGGACCTGCGACAGGCACAGAGGTCTTCATCTCCAACGTTAGGGCCAATTGCGATTCTCTTCTCAACGCTGTCGAGACGGTGCAGTCGCTAGCCGCGCGTTTCGCGCTGTATCTCAAGAGCTATCCCGACGTACGGATATATTTCAACGGGCTTCCCGTTACGCCTGTCGTGGTGCAGAAGAAGACGACCGACTACCGCCTGACGCTGGAGAACGGCGCCGAGGCGAAGCTTGAAATCATCGAATGGAAGCGCCGCTTCGTCGGCGCGGGGCGTATCGTCTTCGCCGGGCCGGACGGTTTCGAACTCCACGAGCAGCCGGCGGGAGTGCGCACAGGCGGCGCGAGCTTCACCGCCTACCTCGTCTCGCCGCGATTCCCCGCCCTCGCTGCGGAGAACGCACTCGTCATGGACGAGCTCAACCCCGAGGTTAGGATGTATCTCGACGCCGCGAAGAAGATCATCCGCTCCCACTTCGTCGCGCTCGGCGACGCGCTCGCCTCTGGCAGGCGCGCGGGCTGGGTGGAGGAGGGAAGCTACCCGTTCGACCCGAAGGACGGCTCGCCAGAGGCAAAGCGCTTCGAGACGCTGTCGGTCGAGCTGTCGGACAGAATGGAGTCCTTCACCGAGCTTTCTGCGGCGGAACGCAGCATTGTATTCAGCCTTCTGAAGCGCGCGATGGCCACGGTTAAGCGCGGAGGAATAAAGGAGTTTCTTAAATGATAGACAAAGAGTGGCTCAAGCATCATGCCGACATGGTCCGCACGGCGGATTTCATCGATCCGGCTCTCTACACTAAATACGGCGTCAAGCGCGGCCTTAGAAACGAGGACGGTTCCGGCGTGCTGGTAGGCCTCACGACGATAGGCAACGTCCACGGCTACGTGATGAGCGAAGGCGAGAAACTCGCCGTCGAGGGCGAGCTTTATTATAGAGGCATCAACGTCAAGGATATAGTCGCCGCCGACAAGCGCGAGCACCGCTTCGGCTACGAAGAGACGGCTTATCTGCTCTTGTTCGGTGTCCTGCCGACGCCGCGCGAGCTCGTCGTGTGGAAAGACCGCCTCGGCTTCTACCGCAGGCTTTCCGACGGGTTCAAGGAGAATGCGATTTTCCGCAATCCGTCGAAGGACATAATGAACGCCATCGCGCGCGCCGTCCTCTTCGCCTACGCTTTCGACGAGACGGGCAATCCGGACGACCTCGCCCTTGAGAAGTGCCTCAACCAGTCCGTCGAGCTTATCGGCGCGCTGCCGACGATAGCGGCATACGCCTACCAGGCCAAGGCCCACTACCACCGCGGCCAGTCGCTGCTCATCCGCAATCCCGACCCGAAGAAGTCGACGGCCGAGAACATCCTTTCGCTCATCCGCGAAGACGGGCGCTACACAAAGCTCGAGGCCGAGACGCTCGACCTCGCGCTCATCCTCCACGCCGAGCACGGCGGAGGCAACAACTCTTCGTTCGTGACGCACGTCGTCACGAGTTCGTTCACCGACATCTATTCGTCGATCGCGGCGTCGATACTTTCGCTCAAAGGCTCCCGCCACGGCGGCGCGAACCTGCGCGTCATGCGCCAGATGGACGAGATAAAGAAGAATGTCAAGGACTGGCGCAATCCGAACCAGGTCGTCAACTACCTTGAGAAGATCGCCGACAGACGCGCAGGCGACAGGACGGGGCTTATCTACGGCCTCGGCCACGCGGTCTACACGATAAGCGATCCTCGTGCGCAGCTTCTCAGGAAGAAGGCGCGCGAGCTCGCCCGCGAGAAGCGCCGCATGGACGAGATGAGGCTTTTCGAGACTGTCGAGGAGCGCGGCCCTGCGGTGATCAAGGCGCGCCATCCGCGCGCCGAGGACGTGTGCGCTAACGTCGACCTGTATTCCGGCTTCGTCTACGACATGCTCGGGATCCCGAAGGATCTCTACACGCCGCTCTTCGCCGTTGCGCGCTGCGTGAGCTGGTGCGCCCACCGCATGGAGGAGCTTATCAACAACGGGCCGATCATCCGTCCGGCGTACAAGCCCATCTACAGGCCCAGGCAGTACGTCGCGCTCAAGGACCGCCGCTGAAAACGGCGCGGCGCATGTTTCCCGCCGAGGAGAGGATTGGCGACGTGCGCCGCGCGCTTGCGCGGAACCGGTGCGCCGTGCTTACTGCGCCGCCCGGGAGCGGCAAGACCACCTGCATCCCTCCTGCGCTTCTGGACGAGCCGTGGCTTGAAGGGCGGAAGATCGTCATGCTTGAACCGCGCCGCCTCGCGGCGCGCTCTTGCGCAGGTTATATCGCCTCGCGCCTCGGCGAACCGGTCGGCGCGACCGTCGGCTACCAGGTGAGGCTTGAGAGGAAGACCGGCCCTGCGACACGCCTTGAGATCGTGACGGAAGGGCTCCTCGCGCAGCGTCTCGTGGCGGACCCCGAGCTTTCGGATACAGGCCTTGTGATCTTCGACGAGTTCCACGAGCGCTCGCTCGCGTGCGACCTCGCCTTCGCGCTCGCGCTCGAATCGAGAAGGGCGCTCAGGCCCGACCTGCGGCTTCTTGTGATGTCCGCCACGCTCGACGCCGACGAAGTCGCCGCGCACATCGGCGACGCCGATGTGGTTCGCGCCGAGGGGCGCATGTTCCCGGTCGAGACGCGCTATCTGGGCGAGACGTCGATGGCCGCGGCGGTCTCGCGCGCGGCGAAGGAGACTTCCGGCGACATGCTGTGCTTCCTGCCTGGCGAGGGCGAGATACGCCGTGCGGCGGAGGCTGTAGAGGCGTCGCATCCCGAACTGGCCGTGCTGCCTCTCTACGGCGCTCTGCCAAAGGAGGCGCAGGACGCCGTCTTCGCGCCGTGCGCAAGACGCAAGGTGGTGCTCGCGACTTCAATCGCCGAGACTTCGCTCACAATACCCGGCATAACGTGCGTCGTTGATTCTGGGCTTATGCGCGTCCCGCGGTTCTCGCCCGCGACCGGCATGAGCGGACTCGTCACGCTGCCTCTCACGCGCGACCGCGCCGAGCAGCGCCGCGGCCGAGCCGGTCGGCTCATGCCGGGCGTGTGCTACCGGCTCTGGGACGAAGGCGCCGACATGCATCGTCCCGCGCGGATGACTCCCGAGATTCTCGACGCCGATCTCGCGTCTCTCGTCCTTACGAGCGCGGTGTGGGGCGCCGTGAGACGGTGTGACCTGCCCTGGATGACGCCTCCGCCGGCCGGCGCATGGGACCAGGCGGCCGGGCTTCTCTCGGCGCTCGGCGCGATAGACGGGAGCGGCAGGCCTACGCCCAAAGGCGAGGCGATGGCCCGCCTCGCCATGCACCCGCGTCTGGCGAACATGATGATCGGCGCCGGCGGCGGTGATGATGCGGCGTGCCTCGCGGCCATAGTCGAGGAGGGCGTGCGCGGACGCGAAACCGACATACGCAAAGTAATGGACGAGGTTCGCGAAACTCCGAACAGACCTTTCTCGAAACGCATCCTCGCGCTTGCGAAGAGGTTCGCCGCCGCGCGCACCGGCGCGCCGCGGCGCGAAGACCTTTCGGAGGGCGCTCTGCTCGCACTTGCGTATCCCGACCGCATCGCAAGGAACCGCGGCAATGGAACGTTTCGCATGGTCTCGGGACGCGGCGCGGCGCTGGACCGGACGGACGCGCTCGCGAAGTCGCCGTTCGTCGTCTGCTGCGAGCTGGACGACCGGCAGGGCGACGCGAAGGTGTTTCTGGCGTGTCCGATAGAAGAGGCCGAGGTGGAGCGGCTGTTTGCGGAAAAGATCGTCGAGGAGCCGCTTTGCGAATGGGACCGGCAGAACGAGCGTGTGAAGTGCGTGGTCCGGCGCAGGCTTGGCGGGATGGCGCTCGGCGAGGCGCCTGTCTCGGCGCAGGGCGACGACGGTCGGGTCGCGGCGGCGATGCTCGACGGCGTGAGGCAGAAGGGCGCGGCCAACCTGCCGTGCTGGACGAAGGAGACGCTTCAGATGAAAGCGCGGATGGACTTCCTCTCCAGAACTCTCGGCTGGCCGCAGGTGACGGACGGCAGTGTGATCGATGCGCTTTCGGGCTTTGTCGGCGGCATGACGAAATGGCGCGACCTTGAGCGGGTCGACATGTCGCGCGTGATGGACGTCGTCCTCGCCGGCGCCGGGCACGATCGCCGCGAACTCGACCGCCTCGCGCCGACGCGCATGGAGGTGCCGAGCGGCAGTCACATGCTTATACACTACGAGGGCGACGAGCCGACTGTGGAAGTCAGGCTGCAGGAGTGCTTCGGGCTTATGGAGACGCCGAAGGTCGCTGGCGGGCGTGTGCCTGTTGTCATGACGCTTCTTTCGCCCGCGCAGAGGCCGGTACAGGTGACGAAAGACCTCGCCGGATTCTGGCGGGAAGGGTATCAGCTTGTGCGCAAGGACATGCGCGGCCGCTACCCGAAACACTACTGGCCGGAGGACCCTTTCACGGCCGTCGCGACGCGCCGCGTCCGCCCGAAGTGAGCGCTGCGCGGCCGGGGAATTTGATATAATGTGAACGCTATGATGAAGAAAGCATTTTCAAAGTTCACGCTTTTTCTCGCGACGGGATGCGGGATAAGCCTCTTCGTGCCGTTCGCGCCCGGGACGTTCGGTTCGCTGCCTGGCGTCGCGCTCGCCTACGCGACGGCGCTGCTGCCGCCGTGGGCGCAGATTCCGCTGTGTCTCGCGCTCGCGCTTCTCGCGGTGCCGGTCTGCGGCTCGGCCGAAAGGCAGCTCGGCATACGCGACGACGGCCGCATCTCTGCGGACGAATGGATGCTTTTCCCGATAGCGACAGTGGCCCTGCCGCTGCACTCGCTTCCTTGGTGGTCGATGGCGGTGTTCTTCATTGTCGTGCGCTTCTTCGATATAATCAAGCCGCCGCCCGCCAAAGGACTGCAGTCGCTTCCCGGCGGACGCGGAATAGTCGTCGACGATCTTGTCGCGAATCTCTACGCGCTCGGTGTGAACTGGCTGATATTCTCCGCCGTCATGTAGCACGTCCGTCGCGGAACTGCCGCGGCGACATGTCGCAGTGCTGGCGGAATTGCATTGTAAGGTGGCGCGGCGACGCGAAGCCGAGGTCGCGCGCGATTTTGGCGATGCGGTCGTCCGTGTCGCGCAGCCGCCGTCTGGCCTCCTCTATCCGGCATGAAACGATGAATGCGTGAGGGGGGAGTCCCGTCGCCTGCTTGAAGAGGAACGAGAAACGGCTTTCGCTGAGCGCCGCGCGGCGCGCCAGTTCGTCGATCGATGCCGTCTGCGCCGGGTTTCTGCGGATGTCGGCGATCACGTCCATAAGCCGTCGGTTCGCGTGTTCTTCGCCTGCTTCGCCGCGTTCTGCGCAGGCGATTATGACAAGCAGGATCATAAGCGCGATGGACTTGAGCTTGATGGTCCTGAACGCTCCGCGCGGCTCCGTGTTGCATACCGCGAAAAGGTTCTGGAACAGTTGCTTGAGGCGCGAGTCCGCCGGGAAGCGGCACTTGTCTATCGCCGCGAGACGCCTGCACAGCAGGTCGGATTCTTTCTGCGAGAGCCCCAGCACCGGCGTTCCGCGCCGTGCCGGATATTTGAACAGCAGCCAGAAGTGTCGCTGGCCGCGCCGACGCTCCACGAGGTGGTGCGCAACTTTCGGCTGGGTGAGGAACACGTCGCCCGGCATACAGCGGAACTCTCCAGACTCGGTCGCGAAGGTGAGCGAGCCGCGCAGACAGTAGTGGACCTCGATGCAGCCCGGGTGGACATGCATAGGGAAGTTCGCGCGCAGGAAGTTGATGTGCGACTGCCCTACGCCTGCGATGCACTCCAGACCGTCCTGCGCGAGCGAAAAGAGGTGCATTTCGTTCGAAGCGCCGAGATTGCTCTTGGAGCTGACCGCTCTGCGCCCGCCGGCTTTCGCGTACGGAAACTCTGGTTTGTCGTTCATGGTGTGGCATTATATACCATCCGGCGGAAAAAGTCCATAGAACAACTATTCGCTGATATTGGAAGTTGGATTATGGTATAATGAAGTCACAAAGGAAGGAACTGCCAAAATGAAAGCCATCTCTGGAAAGCTTCTCGCCGCCAGCGCGCGTCTTTCGGTCGCTGCGCTGGTCTGTTCATTCGCCTCCGCAGCATATGCGGGAGTGAAGTATTGGGACAACCCCGACTTCAAGGCATACGATGTCGGCGACTACGTGCAGGACGGACTCGTCCTCCACTACGACGGCATTCGCAACGTCGGCGCAGACGCGGAGCATTCGACGACTTCCGACACCTGGGTGAACCTGGCGTCTGACGGCTCCCTTCCGCTCACTTGGTGCAGCTGGATTTCATCAAACTCCAAATTCCAGAGAGTTCGAAACGACACGACCCAAGGAACTTGGGAAGAAGACGGCTTCCATTTCGACGGACGGTCGGTCTTTGCGACCGAGGAGTCGTCAAACCTGTTCTCGCTTCCCGAGACCTACACGATGCAGTTCACGATGACAGCCGACTTGTCGGAGGCAACCGGGACAGACGGGTCTGGATACCTTTTTAGGCCAGGAAAGGACTGGAGTCAGGGTGGCGTTGCCGTTCGAAATACGGCAAACGGAAGCGTAACTCCGGAAAATGCAGTCTACGTAGTTGACAACGCCCGCTTCAACACCAATAACACGCGCCCGAATTTCGCAGACGACACGCCGCGCTACGCGACGGTTCTAGGTACTTCCGCATCCCTAGCCTGCTTTGACGGTACCTCTATTCCGGCAGTTGGAACAGCCTATACGGACTCCTGCCGAGCCAACGTCAATGCACGCGCCGCACATGCCAACAACTGGATTGCCTTTGGCGCGCAGTACTACAATTCTAACCAGACAGGCACTACGCGCGATACCATTAAAGATATTCAGGGCTTCAATGGCACACTCCATGCCATTCGCTATTACAGCAAAGCGCTCTCTGCGAACGACCTCGCGTGGAACCGCGTGGTTGACCAGAACCGCTTCTTCGGAGAGTCCGCTCCGATTCCTGTGACGAACATCGTTGTTGCTACGGCTGTCGAGGGCGTTGATGGCGACCAGCCCTGCGGCGCATACGCGCTCGACGCGGAAGGCTTCACCTTCACCGCACCCGCCCAGCGGACAATCAAGGGCAAGCGGTATGTCCTGAACGGCTATACCATCGAAACGTGGAATGGTTCCGATTGGGGCGCGGCGGTCGAGTACGCCGTAAATTCCTACGATGCAACATCGGCGGGCAAGGTTCGTCTCACTTGGCGATATGAGCGCCCGGCAGGAGAAGGACAGCTCGCGACCTACGGTCTTGGCGACTACGTGACGGACGGACTTCTCCTTCACTACGACGGCATCTGCAATGTAGGCGCAAATGCCGCGCACGACTCTGCCGCGCATCAGTGGAAGAACATCGCTCCCGGCTACGAGAGTCGGTGGCCGATGGACTGGTGCTCCTACACGGAAAGCAGCGCCAACAACTATGCGTGGCATCGTAATGATTATACGCAGGGCGCGTGGACGGACGATGGCTTTGCCTTCAACGGAAAAGGTTATTTCGCCAAGTGGAATGATGGCGACCCGTTTGCCATCCCCGCAAATTTCACAGTTCAAATTTCGGTGACAGGCGCGATTGCCGACCAACTCGGCGACCCCGACTATCTTTGGACAGGTCAGCACGGATGGAGCTACGGCAGCGTCGCGATGCGCAAGTCGAACAACAGCGCCGCGAACGGCAACGCCAACAGCGTCTACTACGTGAACTCGACCGTCCACCCGGACGCCCGCCCCAACTTCTATCCGGTGGGCGCAAGGCCGTCCTACGTGACCGTGATAGCCGATTACGACGACACCAAGACCACCTACATCTTCGACGGCACCGCGCGGCCGGCAGCCGGCGGCACAGACGCCCCGGCCATCACTGGCTTATCCCCGGCGACCAACCAGACCTGGTTCAGCGTCGGCGGATTCCATGGCCGGACGGGAACGGCTGCCAACCTTCAGAGCTTCAATGGAACAGTCCACAACTTCCGTTTCTACAACCGCGCCCTGACAGATGCCGAAGTCGCGCAGAACCGCAAGGTCGACGAATACCGGTACTTCGGGCGCTACGCCGAACCGAACGTCATTGTCCAATCGACCTACTCCTACCTCGAAGGCTACGACAAGTGCGGCGGCTACGAGGTCGTGGACTCCTACACCTTCGCCGCGCCGGAGACGGTGACGGCGAAGGATATCAAATACGAATGTGTTGGCTACACAGTTGAAACGCAGGATGCGAACGGAAATTGGGGTGCGGCGGTTGGTTATGAGGGCTGCTCATACAAATACACAGCCGGATCTGGAACAGTCCGCCTCACCTGGAAGTGGAAGGCGACGCAAGGCCTTCGCACCGCCTCGGACTACGACTTCGACGACTACTCGCCCGCCGGGCTCCGTCTCCACTACGACGGAAAACTCAACGCCGGCGTCGGCGTGGCGCACAGCACGACCGCCTCGAAGTGGGTCAACGTCGGTTCGGGCGGAGACTACTACAACATGAGCCTCACCAAGGGTGACGACGACAGCGCCTGGGCGTCGGACGGCTATGCCTTCGGCGGCAAGAGCAAGTTCATGACGGCGGTCTCGAACGTCTGGAACCGGACCTATACGGAGCAGACCGTTCTGGATGCCCTCTATGCCGATAACACGGCGGGCAATGGCGAGAACTACGTCTATTCCTCCGCTTGGAGCAAAATGGCGCTGGTTGTCTGCGGCACCTCCAATCCCAAGACAGTCTGGTTCCACACGCAGGGGCTTGAATCCCACGCTCAAATGCCGCATGTCGCCAACGCGGATGCAGAGCGCTTCACCTACGTGACGACGATGCTGGACGACGCCGAGCGCACTGCGACCGTGTTCACGGGGACCGAGCCGCCGACCGGAGGAACCATCGCGGACGGATATCTGGAGCGGTCGTCGATGGCCGATGCCCACGTCGGCAAGCTGGCCCTCGGCGGCTGGGGCGGCGGAGTCGACAGCTACCTTGTCGGCACCGTGAAGGACTTCCGCTTCTACGACCGCATTCTTACGCAGGAGGAGCTCGTTCGCAACCGCAACGTCGATGCCGTGCGCTACTTCGGTGCGCTGGCCGTGACGAACGTGGTGGTGACGACGAAGTACGCAGATGTCGAGGGCGGCGAGGAGGTGCTTGCCGAGGCCGCTGGCGCGTACAAGGTCGAGGGCTGCTGGACGTTCACCGCGACGAAGGTCAAGGACGTCAACGGAAACATCAAGAACGTTGCTGGCTACTATACCGAGGAACTCGTGAACGGTGCATGGTCCAACAAGACCTGGCATGATGGCATCAGCTACACATATCAAGAGGGTGATGACGCGGCAACTGTCCGCTTGACCTGGAGCGGCCCGCCTCCTGGCATGATGATCATTGTCAGGTGATTGATATCTGTTCCTCAAATCTTCTTGCTGCCCCCCCCCCCCC
>DGVK01000227.1 GCA_002395905.1 Verrucomicrobia bacterium UBA4286
TGCGCGATGGCGTGAGGCGTCCGTCGATGCCGCAACCAAAGGAACCGCCGCAGATGGCGGAGCGTTCCACCGCCGAAATCTTCCGCTCTGAAGCAACGGGAAATCCCAAGGATATCCGCTTCATCCATAATGGCGCAGACTGGGAACTTGCCAATTCGCGGGGTTCCTTCGCGGCAAGATTGGTGGAACGAACATGGTGGATGATGTCGTGGTGGACTCGCGCTTTTGCGGCAGATACAACGGCATGATACAGTTGATTGCGACGAACGGCGTTTCGCATTGGGTCCTGGGCGATTGCGTGAAGTCCGTGAAGTTCGGGCAGACGGGTATGTGCGGCAGCATCCAGACATAGACTTCGTGCCGGAAACAGCCGTTGTGCTCGCGCCGGGCGCACGCCATGTTCCGCCCTCGCCAATGGGTGCGCGGGCGGTTGTGGCGCATGAATAATACTGCAAAAGTGGTGTGCCCGATTTGTTTCTTTTCTTGTTCCTGATTAGTTGCTTGCGCTTGCCTGAAATGTGGTATAATACAAACAAACTTCAAAAGAGCCAAAAGCAAGGAGACAATGAAAATGAAGCGACTACTTGTTATGATGTCCGCAGTGGCGGCCATGGAAGCAGCGTCTGCCAACACCCCCTACACAAGCGAAGATTATGTTCAGTCTGGACTTGTGGCCCAATGGGATGGCATCAACAACGCTGGAACAGGTGTCCATGATTCGAATACATCCATCTGGAAGGATTTGAAGGGCAACCTGGATTTGACCTTGACGGCAAACGGCGGCTGGACGAACGGCAATGCGCTTGTCGCAAACGGCATTGCCGCCAAGTGCGCAACTGCCGCGCCGGACTACAAGACAATTGAAGTGGTGTTCAGAAGAACCAGGGACGACGGAAGAGTCCTCTTCAGCGGCGGTGCTGTGAATCAGTTTGTGGTATTCGACAATGCGGGTGGCGGAACAAACAATTTGTACTATTCCGGGGTCAAGAATACGCCGCTCTGCAAATATGAATTCAATGCAACGGAAATTCGTTTTGCGGCCGCTCGCTTCGATGACGCCGGCGCAGTGTCGGGAATATACATGGATGGAGAGAGCGTGGCGACGTTACCGAAGCCTGATACATGGACTGCCAGCGAGGGCATTTCCGTCGGCGGCAGATATCGTTCAGGTTACCAACCTTACGCTTGGTACGGCGAGGTGTATGCGATACGTCTCTACAATCGGTGCTTGACGGCGTATGAAATGGCGCACAACTACAGGGTGGACTGCAAGCGGTTCCTGACGGTCACGAGCTATGTGCAGGATGGTCTGCTCGCGCATTGGGACGGCATCGACAACGCTGGCATCGGCGTCCATGATTCCTCCTCCACGACATGGAAGAACATATCTCCCAACAGGCTCACACTAGCGGAAGACGGCCTTGACCTGACGCTTGGCCGCACAGGAAGCTGGGGTGATACGTATCTTTACTGCAATGGGAGTTCCAATAACTCCAACCCTGCGGCATATGGTACTACCAATTTCACGTTCAATACGTTTGAGACGGTTTATGAGAACAAGTCAACGTCCGGCGCGTCTGCGATTTTGTTTTCCGCAGGATATCCTGGCAGCGATAATAAATCAAGCAGAAGGTATTGCTGCATTGGAAGCACGTATGTAGCATGGTCGGATAGTGGCAAAGATGGCTCTAAGGCATTTGAAGGACAGAAAGTGCCGGGCATGAACGTTCTTTCATGGGTTTCTTCCACGAGTGCATACGCAAACGGATCGCCGATTGCGCTTGAAGATAATTTCGTACCCGATTGGGGACTTGGCACTGAGAGAAAAGTTCTTGTTGCATGCCGTAATGAGTCCAATGCCAATTCGTTCAAGGGCAACATCCATGCGATTCGCGCCTACAGCGGAAAGCTTTCGGCGAAACAGATTGCGTTCAACTACAAGGTTGACGAGGTTCGGTTCTTCAACACGCTTGTCTGGAACGGCGCGACAGGAGATTTCGTGACACCGGGCGGCTGGAGGATACCGTCCAACGCGAGAGTCACGCGCATGGTCCCTGGCGTTGGCGACACTGCTGTTTTGCCTGCGGGCGACTACACGGTGACGATTGCAGAACCTTGGTTGCTCGGTGGACTTAAACTTGGAGCGGACGCGAGGCTTGGTCTCGTCCTTCCTGCCGGCGGACACGATGCTTCGAAAGCACTGCTGTCAGTGTCCGGCTCGGTTTCGGTTGCAAACGACGCTGAGCTGCGGGTCGATCTGTCCGCATACAAGAGGGATGTTCATGGAAGCGAGGTTGTGCTGATTTCCTGCGGCACCGATTCTACCGCATCGCTCAACCTTCTTGCGTCAACGCTCAATGCGACGCTTGTGGACGGCAAGGTGGTTGTCCGCAACGGAACAGAACTCGTATACCGCGCATCATCCGGAATGACGATTATCCTTCGTTAAGGGATTGATTTGTGTGAACAGACGTGACTTCATTTTAGGCGGCGCGGCGGCGTGCGCTCTGCCGTCGTGGGCGGCGATGTTCGCGCAGACGATCGCCTCCGGAGCGCGGCATCCGTCCGTCGGGCATGCGCTTGCTCCGTGGAAGAACGGGCACTTCCAGATTCACTTCATCTATACCGGAGTGGCGGAGTCCATATTCCTCGTCTACCCGGACGGCACGTCGCTGCTCATCGACTGCGGCGACATCGCGGCGCACAAGCGCGGCAAATATGCCGTGCCGATCCTGCCCGGGCTCGAACGACATGCAGGCGAGTGGATCGCGCGGTACGTCCTGCGCGTCAATCCGCGCCGCGAAAAGGTGGACTACATGCTCCTCACCCACTACCACAGCGACCACGGCGGAGGCCGCGGCTACCACGCCGGCCTTGCGCCGAACGGCGAATACTACCTGAGCGGATTCGGCCAGGCGATGGAATGGCTTTCGTTCGGCAAGGCGATCGACCGCGCATGGCCGACGTTCGACGATCCGCTGCCGCGCCGCCCTGAAGACGATACATGGATGCTTGCGCACATGCAGGGCGTCTATCGGGAGCTTGAGCGGCGCGGAACCGTCGTCGAGCGCTTCCGCCTCGAAAAGGACAGCGACCAGCTTCGGCCGCTTCACGGCGACGCGCAGGGCTTCGGCATCCGTCCGCTTTGCGCCAACGGGCGAGTTCTCATGCCGGACGGAGCGGTGCGCGACCTGTACGCCGACTTCATCGCCTGGACAAAGACTCGCTCGCTGAACGAGAACGCAATGTCCATCGGCATGAAGTTCACCTACGGGCCGTTTGGCTTCTACACGGCAGGCGACTTCGAGGACCGCCAGCGCCAGCGCAACGGAAGCGCCTGGGAAATCGAGGAGGCGATGGCCGAGGCCGTCGGCCCCTCGACTGTCGCGAAGCTCGATCACCACGGCAACAGCGCCATGTGCGAGAAGCTTGTCGCGGCGCTCAGGTCCCAGGTCTACGTAGGGTGCATCTGGGACTGGTTCCACGTCGACGACGCGACGATGACGCGACTCGCCGACCGTTCGCTTTATGACGGCGACAGGCTGCTCTGTCCGGGGATCCTTACGAAAGAGCGCCGCGCCCGCGATGCGCAGCGTCCGTGGCTCGCGGATGTGCCGGAAGCCTGCTACGAAGGGGCGCACGTTGTCGTGGATGTCCCGCCTGGCGGAAAAGAGTTCGCGGTTTCGTTCGTATCTGCGGCGGACGAATCAATGCGCGTTGCATCCTGCATTGATATGAGGACCAGGATATGAGCAGAGCATCGACATTGACGGTTTTTGCGGCGATGAACCGAAAGGCGTGCGGGAAAGGGGCGCTTGTCTTCAGGCGCGACGGCGATGCATACAGCCTGTCGAACGGAGTTCTTTCGGTCCATGGCGAGATGTGCGGCGAGCGGCTGGCGCAGTCCGTCAAACTGTCCGGCCGAGACTGCGGCTCGCTTGATATCATGCTCAAGGTCGCGGACGGCGCGGGCGGTTGGGCCTGGCCGGGCGTTAAATCGCTCTGTTCCATCGACTATCGCGAGACCGGCAGCGCGGGCGTGCTGGATCTTGTCGGTGAATGGTGGCAGGTCGTCAATCGCTGGACAATACCCGGCATTGCATTTCGTGCGCATGTCCGGCTGACGATTCGACCAAACGAGCCTTGCTTCCTCTGCGAACTCGTCGAAATCGCCAATTCGGGGACGAAGGAACTTGACGTTGCACGGGTGTTCATAAGCGTCATGCCGCCGAAGGGTGTCAAGCCGGTGTGCGTCAGCAGGCCGTCCGATACGGA
>DGVK01000020.1 GCA_002395905.1 Verrucomicrobia bacterium UBA4286
TCGAGAGCGAGAGCGACCCCGCGCTTCTTGAGTGGTGCGTTCGCGAAGAGCTTAACAAGACCGCCGCGCGGCGCATGGCTGTGCTGGACCCGGTGAAGGTCGTCATCGACAACTGGGAGGGCGGCGCGCGCGAAGTGGAGCTTCCCAACAATCCGCTTGACGAGACGGCGGGGACGCGCAGGATTCCTTTCGGCGGCGAGATATGGATAGACCGTGCCGACTTCATGGAGACGCCCGAGAAGAAGTTCTTCCGCATGGCGCCGGGGCAGGAGGTGCGCCTGCGCGGGGCGTGCATCTTCAAATGCACGGGCTGCGCGAAGGACGAGACCGGGCGCGTCGTCGAGATTCACGGCACATGGGACCCCGGGTCTTGGGGCGGCAACGCCGCCGACGGGCGCAAGGTTAAAGGGACGATACACTGGGTTGACGTCGCGACGGGAGTAAAGGCCGAGGTAAGGCTGTACGACCGTCTCTTCACCGAGAAGGATCCGCTCAAGGACGGCCCGTCGGAATTCCTGAAGTATCTCAACCATGAATCGCTCAAGGTCGTCGAAGGCTATGTCGAGCCGGCGCTTGCGCAGGCCGCGGCCGGCGAACGCTTCCAGTTCGAGCGCACAGGCTATTTCGTCTGCGACAGGCCGCTCGTATTCAACAGGACCGTCACGCTGAAAGATTCCTACAAGCCCGCGTCCTGACGCGTCGATCCGCGATGAGGGTATATGTCGACATGGACGACGTGCTCTGCGAAACCGCAGCTTCGCTCTGCGGCATGGCAGAGCGCGAGTTCGCCCGTCGCGTGCGTTATGAAGATGTAAAACACTTCGACCTGCAGAAGGTCTTCTCCCTTGACGACGGCGAGATGGCGGCGTTCCGAGCGCTTTCACATTCGCCGCAGATGCTCTCGTCATATCCGAAGACAGCAGGAGCGGTTGAAGGGATGCGCGCGCTCGCCGCCGCAGGCCACCGTGTCGAGATCGTGACGGGCCGCCCGGCTTCGGCGAACTGCGGCACACTGGCGTGGCTCGCGTCCGCAGGGCTTGGTGAATTCCCGGTCGCGTATGTCGACAAGTACGGCCGGGCGGACTGCTTTGCCAGGAGTGCGGACGATCCGCCGACCTTTTCCACGACCGAACTCAAGGCTCGTCGATACGATATTGCGGTCGATGATTCGCCGCTGGCGCTGGACATTCTCGCCGACTGGCCAGAGACGCGCGTTCTTGTGTTCAACCGGCCGTGGAACGCCGCGTACACTCTCGCGCCAAACATGAAGCGCGTCTCGGGCTGGAAGGAGATTGTCCGTGAAGTGTCGGCTTGCAACGCTCAAGAAAGGAAATGACATCATGAAAGACGGAAGGTCAGCGGGGATAAAACCTTTTATAAACGACGACTTCCTGCTTACGACCAGGACTGCGCGCGAACTTTATCACGGCTACGCCGAAAAGATGCCGGTAATCGACTATCACTGCCATCTCCCGCCGGCCGAGATAGCCGGGGATGTGCGGTGGAGCGACACCGCCGACGTGTGGCTCGGCGGCGACCACTACAAGTGGCGGCAGATGCGGTCGAACGGGTTTGCCGAGCGGCTCTGTTCGGGGCGCGGCGAGGACGGCGCGGCGTGCGGATGGGAGCGGTTCGAAGCGTTCGCCCTTACGATGGAGAGGCTTGTGAAGAATCCGCTCTTCGACTGGTCCCATCTCGAACTCGCGCGCTATTTCGGTGTGACCAAAAGACTCTGCGGCGCGTCGGCGAAGCGCATATACGAGAAGTGCAACAGGCGGCTAAAAGAGAAATGGTTCTCTGCGCGCGGACTCATCAAGCGGTCGAACGTCGCCGTCATATGCACGACCGACGATCCCGTGGATTCGCTCGAACATCATATCGCGATCGCGAAAGATCCGTTCGGCGTCCAGGTGCGCCCGGCGTGGCGCAGCGACCGCGCGTCAAAGGTCGAGAACCTTGCGGACTGGAACAAGTGGGTTGACATGCTCGCCGCCGCCTCTGGGACGTCCGTCAAGACGTGGGACGATTTCCTTGAAGCGATGGCGCGGCGCCACGACTTCTTCGCCAAGACCGGGTGCGTCGTCTCTGACTACGGCATAACAGAGGTCTTTTCTTCGCAGTACACCGAGGCGGAGGTCCGGCGCATATTCAAGAAGGCGCGCGCAGGCCGCGCGGCGCTTGCGCCAGAAGAGGCGTTGAAGTTCAAGAGCGCTTGGCTTTACGAAGGCCTCAAGGCAGACGCCGCGGCCGGCTGGGCCGCGCAGATCCACTGCAACTGTCTTAGAAACCAGAACGGAATCATGTTCGAGCGGCTTGGCCCGGACGCAGGTTTCGACACAATCGGCGACTGGAACGTGATAGAGAGCATGGCGAGGCTTTTCGACAGACTGGAGCGCGAAGACGCGCTGCCGCGCACAATCATCTATTCTCTCAACCCCAAGGATACTGAGGCTATCGCCGCGTTGATGGGGTGTTTCCAGAAGGGACCAGTCCGCGGCAAGCTCCAGCTCGGCGCCGCATGGTGGTTCCTCGACCAGAAGGACGGCATGAAAAAGCAGATCGAGGCACTGGCGGCTCTCGGCTCGCTTGGCAACTTCGTCGGCATGCTCACCGACTCCCGCAGTTTCCTCAGCTACACGCGCCACGAGTACTTCCGC
>DGVK01000188.1 GCA_002395905.1 Verrucomicrobia bacterium UBA4286
GCGCGAGGAGGGCGAACCCGCCCTTGTCCCTCGCGCCTCTCTTGCGCCATCAACCCGTGCTGCGCTTTACCGGATGTTGATCATCAAGCCCTGCGGCTCGTTCGTCACTTTGACAGTCTTGGGTTCACCCTCGACCTCGGCGCCGGCGACCGAATAGACCGCCGTCACCGCATATATGTCGGGTGCGCTGCCGTGATGCCACGCAACCGTCAATTCGCCGTTCGCGCCGCCTTCGACCGCCTCGCCGTTCTTCGTCCACTTGTAGCGCTTGACCGCGCCCGCCGCGACGGCCTTCAGCGTAACCGAACCGGAAACGTTCACTGTCGCGTCCTCAGGCTCCACGATCCACCTCTCTGCCCCATCGACTCCGACGCCGCAAATAGTCGGCCTGTTCATGGTATCCTTGACCATTGCCGCCACCACGTGGCCGGTCTTCGCATCCTTCAGGCTTACGGTCGTCCCGTCCGTATAGGGCAGGAACTCGTGCACCAGTACGTCATCCTCATAGATGCGGACGGCGTAGATGCGGGTATGCGACGGCATTGAAGTAGTCGTGCCGTCTATCCCGCCGAACACCCCCATCGGGTCTTTCGCCTCGTCAGCCGTCGTATCTTCGAATGTAGCTCTCGCCGTCGCATTGACGGGAATATTGTTGGTGACGCCTCCGGTGACATAGTAGAGAGCTATGTTTTTGAAGTCGATAATCGACGTATGCCGGGCCGTATCGGCGGCTATCGCAGGGCTCGGCGTGGACTGATGGTTGCTTTGCCCATTGCCCTCGAAGATGTAGTATATCTTGCCGCCGTTGTTCCAGAAGCAATACTTGAGCGTGCCCCTATTCCAAGCACCGAAGATAAGCTTGTTCACCGTTGGATTCAGGCACTGGTAATCGACTTCAACCCTCGACTTCTCCCTTATCGGCTTGTAGTTAAGGTTGAGCACGGTCGTCCCGTCGTTTTCGATATATGAGCATCTGTCGCTCTCGATGTTGCCGCCGCAGGATATTCCGTCCACAGCCTTGAACACGCCCTTTTTCTTTTCGAGAAAACCAGCCGTGTCGTCTTTCACATACGGCACGAACTCTTTCACGATCTCGTAGGTGCCGTCTTGCTGCTTCTCGTATATCTTCGCCGAATAGATGCGGGCGGAGACGAAATGTTCGATTGCCTTGTCCATGGTGTATCCGCCGAACAATATAACAGGGCATTGCGCCGTAGTCGTGCAGGCGGTGACGGTTTTCTCGTAGCGCACATAGCCGTTGCGCACGATCTGGCAGATGTTCGACGCCACATCTATAACGGCCGTGAAGCGATTCGTGTCGGCACAAGACACCGTACTCTTCGTCTCGGAATATCCATTGTCCTTGAGGACGAACGAGTAGCAGCCGCCGTTGTTCCAGCAAAGGGCGCTCAAGCCATAGCCGGACTTGTCCGACCACGCGCCAAACAAGTAGTATTTGGAAGGCATCTCCGGATACTGGAAATCGACCTCGATGCGCGAGTTGGGGTTCATCTTATAATCGGTATTGAAATACTGGGAACCGCTGGACTGCAAATACCCGTCGTCCGGAATGGTCTTGACGCCGTCGCCGCCGCAGACGAGTTCATACTGTCCTGTACCGTACCGGAATTCGCCTGTCTTCTCGTCGTAGAACCCTGCGTCGCGCCCCTTTATGCACGGGACGAAGTCGTGGACCAGCACGTCGTTCTCGTAAACCTTCACGGAGTATATCTTGGCCTGCACGTGCTGGTTGCCGTCGCCTGCGGCGTTCTTCGAGCAGCCGAACAGCGAGACCGGCCAGTCGGACGGCTTGGAGCAGGCCAGGAAGTCGATTTCCTTCCCTTCAAGCTCTCCGTTCACGGTCTGCAATCTGCACTTGTGGTTTAAGACGTCTATCACTGCGACGTGCCGCTCGGTATCGATGGCGACAGTGGTATCGCGCGAATCAAACTTGGTGTCGCTCAAGATGAACCGATATGTGCCGCCGTCTATCCAAAACGCCGTGCGCAGTTGCGGCGCCGCGTCCGAGCCTGGGACGCCCCACGCGCCAAACACGACATCTTTCGGCGTAGCTGTGAACTGGAAATCGACTTCTATGCGCGAAACCGGCTTCATGCAGTAGCCGATGTTCACGTTCACGCCGTTGGCCGCATTTGCCGCCTTTGCCGCCGGATAGACGTATGCGTCCTCGGCGAAGGCGCCGAAGGAGGCGCTAAGCGCGATTATTGCGGCGGTAAGTAGGCGAAATTGCTCCCCCCTGATTCCGAACAGTTTCATCACTTTCATGTTTTACCTTTCGGTTGTGTTTGCTTCGCCGACACGACGGCACCATGTCGTCTGATCGACAATGGACATAATACCATATCTTTCGCACAAAAGCAATTGCATATTTCAACTCCCCGATTTGCAACACCCTTATCCCGGAAAATCCGGGATAAGGGTGCGAGTCGGCGATCTGGCGCGCCCAGGTGCTTGCATCATGCGTCCGGGAATGGATGGCGCAACCTGCCGACCATACTGCAAAAAGGTCAGACCTTAAACACTTCTTCCCCGCAGATAAAGGCATAAAACCATGCCGCCGGCGAGGAGCCGGCGGCATTGTTCGTTATGGATTACTCGCCGAATAAGGCGCGTTCAGCGGACGATGATCATCAAGCCGACGGGCTCATTCGTCACCTCGACAGTCTTGGACTCGCCATCGACCTCGGTGCCGAAGACTGAGTAAACCGGCGTGACGGTATATGTATCGGTCGTATTGGACGAACTGCGCTTCTCCCATGAAACCGTCAGCTCGCCGTTCGCGCCGCCCGCAAGCGCCTCGCGGTTCTTCGTCCACTTGTAGGAGACGGCACCGGCGGCATTTGCAATAATCGTCTTGGGCTCGCCGTTCTTCGTCAGCGTCACCGCAGCCTGCGGCTCGACAAGCCACTTTTCCACGCCGTCAACACCCTTGCCGCCAATCGTCGGCCAAGCGGGATTTGTCACGCCGCTCTTCGCAGTCTTGGTCGCTACATAGCCGGTCTTTGTATCGCGAAGGCTGACGACCTCGCCGTTCTTGTACGGCAGGAACTCATGTTTGAGTTTGTCGTCCTCGTAGATGCGAACGGCGTAGACGCGGGCGTAAGACGTCATGCCCTGCGCGATACCCTCTTGGATGCCGTCGAAGACACCAAAACCGTCATCGCTCGCGTCAGTCGCATTGAACGCAGCTGCCGAGTTTACCGTGAAAGGAACAGACACGCCGCCGGTCACGTATGCGAGAGAGCGGTTCTTCATGTCCAGCACCGCAGTATGGCGCATGAAGTCGGGCGCAATGCCGGGGACCGTCTGGTGACTCTTGCTCTTGCCGTCGAATATGACCTCGATATCATTTTTGTAGTGCCAAAAACAATACCGCAGCGTCCCGGTATTCCATGCACCGCAGACCACTTCGCCGCCATCTTTAAGCCTGAGCCACTGGAAGTCGAACTCTATGCGAGATTTCATGTTTGCCTTGTAGCCGAGGTTGAGCGCTGTTACTCCGTCGTTCTCGACATAGGCGTCCGTGCGCCCGTCTATCTCGATGTTGCCGCCGTAAGAGAGCTGCGAGGAGTTTTCCGCTTTGGCGATCGGCAGGAAGCCGCCGTTGCTGGCAGTTTCCATGAGTCCGATGAGACCGTCCTTTACATACGGCCTGTATTCGCGCACAAGCGTGCCGTTCTCGTATATCTGGAAGCCAAAGAGCCTCGCGGTGCAGTAATGCCAAGTCCCGGACGCATCGCTGAGAATCTTCAAGGTCGACTGGGATTTAAGCGGCACGCGTGCGGTAGCATCAATATCCATTTCACGAATCGTCTCGCCGTTGGTCGCAATCTTGGCCTTGCAGTTGAGGGCGTCGAGCGTGACCGTATGCCGAACGTTCGGCGAATACGGAACGCCCATGCTGACATAGCGATCCTTTCCGCAGGCATAGGCATAGTTGCCCTCTCCCGTGCTGCCGCTGCCGTACATGCGCATGAACGAATAGTCGTTTACATTGACTGAGTCGCCCGCCTCGAACGGAAACTGCTGCGCCGCCCACTGCTTGAGCGGCATGTAGTCGCAGACGATGCATGTGTTGGAGGACACCTTGTAGCCCGTGTCGAAGTAAATCGCCTTGCCGCTTGTACCCGTCTCAATATATGGATCGGTCTCGGCCTCTTCAGGCACATTGCCTCCCGCCGTGAGACCATAGCCGGAGAAGAAAAGCCCCGTCTCGTCGTCCTTGAAGCCCGGTACGCCCTCCTTTATACACGGCAAATAGTTGTGGACAAGTTTATTATCCTCGTAGACCTTGACGCTGAAGATTCTCGCCTTTGCGCGTTGCGCATAGCTTCCGTAGGCCGCGGTTGCGGACCCGAAGAGCACCATCGGCCAGTTGGCGGTGCCGGTCAGCGTCCAAGCATCCAGGAAGTCGGTCTCGGCCTCTACCTCGCCAGTGTGCGAATGAAGCGAGAGATGGCGGTTGGGGCCGTCGAATATCGCGGTATGACGGGAAAGGTCTGGCGCCGTCGGCGACAGCAGGCCGTCCGCAGTGGACTCATGATTTCCATTGTGCATTTCCATGGCCAGCGTCGAACCGTTCTTGCACCAAAGAATCGTCGAGATGCCCGCGTTGGCTCCGTAGCCGCCAAGGACGATGCCGCTTGAGACGAACCCCGTCAGCTGATAGTCCAGGACGATCTTGGTCTTGGAGTTGATGAAGTAGCGTGTATCGACCGCGCTGTAGACGGAGCCGTCGGACTGTATGTAGCCTTCGCCTTCCTTGGACGGTCCGGTAAGAACCGTTGCCGCGTTTCCTCCGGCAGTAAGCCCAGCACCTGTGTAGAAGCCGCCCATCGCGAGGTCTTCAAAGCCTGCGACGCCGTTTATGCAGCGCGGCGCGAAGTCGCGCACCAGCACGCCGTCCACCCAGATGCGCAGACCATAGACCTTCATCTTGGAAAACAGCTTGAACGACGTTCCGAGGTCGTTGGACGGAACTCCGAAGAGAGCCAGCGGACGGTTGGCGCGTTTGGTGATGTCGGCCTGACCGGTTTGAACCTTGTTCGTGGTTACGCCCGTTATAAAGCCGCGTGTGCCGGATACATTGTCGATAAACAGCGTGTGGCGCTCCTTGTTGGTGGCTGTCAACCCGGAAGACCATGCATTCCACCCGTCGCCCGAGGCAAGCGTTATGTTACCGCTGTTGTTGATATAGGCGGAAATACGCGGAGTGCTATTAATCGTGTCCTGCCCGAAAAGACGCTGCTGATAATGGTCCCCCTCCGCTCCTTCTTCCAGCGGATCTGTCGCGTCCATCAGCGTATAGTCGAGTTCAATCTTCATCTTGGGCTGCGCAACGATTCCCGTGTTGATCGCGCCCGTTCCATCCGATTCGACATACGGATCGTCGTCCAGCTCAAGGACGCCATCGCCGCCAGCCGTGAACTTGCTGCCGACATACTGCTGTTCTGGGAGGAAGTCTCCGGTCTCCTTGTCGTAGAAACCTACCGCGCCGCCCTTAGTCGCGGGCACGTAGTCGTGGAGCAGCGTCTCTACGCCGTTCTCCGTCTCCCATATCTTCGCGCCGTATATCTTCGCGTAAACCTGCTGACGCGGTTCGCCTATCGCATTCTTGCTGGAGCCAAAAAGGAGAAACGGCCAGTTGGACCTGGCATTCAGCGTCCAGGCGGTGTTGAAGTCGCGCTCGGCCTGAAGAGTGCCGTCCGCCGCGCTGAGGGTCATGTGGCGTTTCGGCGCGTCAACGACAACGATATGGCGCGAGGTGTCTACTGCAATTTCCGGCTGGAACGGCCAATCGTTGTGCCCACCATCCTTCGCCTCGGCGCGGAACGGTGTTCCACCAACACAATAGCAAAGAAGCGAGAAGTCGTTGCCATAGTGCCCGAAGAGCGTATCATAGTTCGCCGCAATCTTCGTCAACTGGAAATCGACGGAAATCTTGGTCTTACCGCTTGCGTGATAGCCGGTGTTGATCGTATTTGCGCCGTTGGACTGGATGTATGCAGCCTCGGCGAAGGCGCCGAAGGAGGCGCTAAGCGCGATTATTGCGGAGATAAGTAGGCGAAATTGCCCCCCCCCCCCTGATTCCGACAAGTT
>DGVK01000167.1:0-3300 GCA_002395905.1 Verrucomicrobia bacterium UBA4286
ATATTCCGATTAGACAAGACCCCGCCAGGCCCTTGAAGTCCCTTTCGACGACACGACGGGATTGCCGCCAAAGGTGAAGGTAGTCGCTATAGCATGTGCTTTCACGGCGCACAGTATACCAAAAAACTTCATGGCCTGTCCTTTCGATAGTCTTATTTTATGCGAACAGAATGACCTTGCAATGAGCACTCATAGAGAGGGACATTCTTATTAATGACCCGTCCCTCAAACAACTCGACTCTCAGCGCTGAAAAATTTGACGAGAACCATACCTGTGGTGTAAACCGCCCGTTCAACCTGTCCAATTCCGGGATAACAACAGTCAATCCGACATCATCTTCTATACCCGTCCCGCCAGAGCTGTAAAGCTTCCAGTCGCTTCCGCTGCTAACATACTTTATTCGATTCCCCCACGCATCCAACAGTTCATCGCTTGATATGCCGTCAAGTAATGAAATCGATTCTGGCAGTTTCTTGTTTTGGGACCGTGAACGCTCAATAGCCGATCCTATAAGCAGCATGACCCTAAAAGTATCCTGCTTTTTTCGCCAGAGCGCATCCAGACCGGCTGCTTCCCCAGATAGCGCAGGGAGGATTTTTCGTATCGAATCCGGCGACAACGGCAATACTCCCCCGGATCTGTCATTCACAATGCGCGCCAGCGCGTACTCAAGACGGAAACGGTTTATTCTAAGGACCCCATCGCCATACACAGATAAATGCTCTTCGTATTGCCGCAGGCAGCCTGCAATAGCCGAAGAGTATTCTTCAAATTGAAGCGCATCCCCTGTCATAGCGAATGCTTCCATGTGAACTAGAAGGTAGTGGAAGTTCTTAATCCACGCTTTGCCGTATTCTGTTCGCGACAGAAGTGACATTGTGGCGTATGGATTGCGCGCAAACTGGTCTACCGTTTCTGCACGAGTCTCCGTACATGGCATGCCGTTAAATGGGTCTCCACGAGAAATCGCCATCTTTACGCCGGCAAAATCACTGCAGAACATCGGCTCGAAGTCACCAGCGAGCGTCAGAGCGGAGGAGGACAGACCCTGCCGGGCCTCTCCTTTTATCACCGCTGAAACCGTGTCGGCGCCTGCTATAAAGCAGCAGTGCAGGCCGAGAATGACAATCATTATGAATCTCATATTTACTCCTTTACCCATTCCCAATAGGCGCGGCCTTGAAGTTGTTAGTGCTCCATATATACAGATACGTTAGTCGGCGCGGCGGCGGAGTATTTCTTGCCCTTTGCCTTCGCGCCGAGCGTGGTGCCCAGCATGTCGTTGAAGTATGAAGTCCCTTCCGACGACACGACGGGATTGCCGCCAAAGGTGAAGGTAGTCGCTATAGCATATGCTTTCACGGCGCATAGTATACCAAAAAACTTCATGGCCTGTCTTTTCGATATGTCACTTGAGAGTACTTGTAGCAGAAGACTCGGCCGACGACTTCGAGACGGTGAGATCGTATCTGGAATCGATGAAGACCGACGGATTCCAGTTCGATATCGTCCGCATGAGCGACGGACGCGAGGCGCTTTCCATGATTCGGATTACGAATTCAACATCCTGCTTGCGCTTGTCCAGGCGCGTGGACGCATCGTCGGGGCGGATGCGCTAATTGAAGACGAGGCGCGGTACTTCTATGCGGCGCTCGCGCTTGGTGCGATACTCGCCGCAGTGATGTTCAGGGCGTTCCGCAGGATAGAGCGTCTGGGGAATGAACTCGAGGGGTTGACGACAAAAGTCCTGCACAACCAGTCTCGCGTCTTTGGCGATATAGGCATAGAAGCCGGCACGATCGTCTCGGACGAGAGGACAATGCAGTGAAGTATACCGAGTCGGGCGTGGTGTCGCTGTCGGTCTCACGGCATAAAGGTGCGGCGAAAATCGTTGTGTCCGACACAGGGCACGGCACGACATTCACGGTCACGCTGCCGTGCTGAGCGCGTGGCGCCGCCGTTTTCGCGCTTTACGCAAAATACCCCATTGCGCAGCGAGGGGGATTTTTGGTAAAATACACTCTCCGCGCCCAAAGACGGGGCGGACGCGGCTGAAATCCGCGAACAACAACAAACGAAAGAACAAACAATGGCAATTCGCAAGCCGACTCCTCCTACGGAGCGTTCCGCCGCGATGGCGGAGATGCTCGCAAGCGCAGGTCAGGAGTCGAAGTTCAAGAACGGCAGCCTGGTCGAAGGCACCGTCAGCGCTGTCAAGGACGGCGATGTATTCATCGACATCGGCTACAAGTCGGAGGGTGTCGTCCCGGCCGACGAATTCGGCGACGGCGCCGATATCAAGGTAGGCGACAAGGTAACGGTGATGCTCCGCGAGCTTGAGAACGACAAGACCGGCATGGTCTCGCTCTCCAAGAAGGCTGCGGACGACAAGATCCGCTGGGAGAAGATTCTCGACCGCTATGTCGAGGGCTGTGTCGTCACGGGTACGATCAAGAGCGCCGTGCGCGGCGGTCTGCTCGTCCAGATCGACGACGTCGAGGCGTTCCTGCCCGGCTCTCAGGTCGAGGTCGTTCCCGTCAAGGATCTCGAGCCCTACGTCGGCCAGACCTACGACTTCAAGGTCATCAAGATTTCCAACGAGCGCCGCAATCTTATCGTCTCGCGCCGCGAGCTCATCGAGGGCACGATGGCCGAGAAGAAGGCGGAGCTCATGTCCTCGCTCCAGAAGGGCGAGATCCGCAAGGGCAAGGTCAAGAACATCACCGACTTCGGCGCGTTCGTCGATCTCGACGGCCTCGACGGCCTCCTGCACATCACCGACATGACCTGGGGCCGCATCAAGCACCCGAGCGAAATCCTCAAGGTCGGCGACGAGCTCGATGTCATGGTTCTCGACGTCGACCGCGACCGCGAGCGCGTGAGCCTCGGTCTCAAGCAGACCCAGCCCAACCCCTGGGACGCGATACAGGACCAGTTCCCCGTCGGTTCGCGCGTCTCCGGCAAGGTCGTCAACCTCGCTCCGTACGGCGCATTCGTCGAAATCGCCCCCGGAATCGAAGGCCTCGTCCACATCAGCGAGTTCAGCTGGACAAAGCGCGTCGCCCGCGCGAGCGACATGCTCTCGGTCGGTGATGAAGTCCAGGTGGTCGTGCTCTCCGTCGATATGGAGAACCAGAAGATCGCTCTCGGCATCCGCCAGACCCAGGACAACCCGTGGGACACCGTGCAGGACCGCTACCCCGTCGGCTCGAAGGTCAAGGGCAAGGTCCGCAACTTCACGGCCTACGGCGCGTTCGTCGAGCTCGAGGAGGGTATCGACGGCATGATCCACGTCAGCG
>DGVK01000167.1:3392-4767 GCA_002395905.1 Verrucomicrobia bacterium UBA4286
AGATCAACCATCCGTCGGAGTGCCTGCAGAAGGGCGAGGAGGTCGAGGCGGTGGTTCTCGACGTCAACCCCAAGGAGCAGCGCATCTCTCTCGGCCTCAAGCAGGCCCAGACCGATCCGTGGACCGAGATCGCGACGAAGTATCCTGTCGGCATGGTCGTCAAGGGCAAGGTTTCGAAGGTCGCGTCGTTCGGCGCGTTCATCGAGCTGGAGGACGGCGTCGACGGTCTTGTGCACATCTCGCAGATCAGCGATCAGCGTGTCGAGAAGGTGCGCGACGCTCTCGAGGTCGGCCAGGAGGTCGAGGCCCGTGTCGTCAAGGTCGATCGCGGCGAGCGCCGCATCGGGCTGTCGATCCGCGCGATGTCCATGAGCGACGAAGAGATCAAGGCTCTCGAGGCCGAGGCCGCAGGCGAACCCAAGGAGCCCATCTCCAAGAGTTCGGGCAGCGCTGACTTCGGCGGCCTTTCCGCCGCGTTCGACAATGCGTTCGCGAATGTCGAGTGGCAGCCGGGCGAGGCTCACTGATGAAGCTCTAAAGGCGAAAGGAATCATACCATGTCAAGAGTTTGCGAAATCTGCGGCAAAGGACCTTCGGTCGGCAACGTCGTCGTCCGCAAGGGCTCGCCGAAGTACAAAGGCGGTATCGGCCTGCACACGACCGGCATCACGAAGCGTCGCTTCCTGCCGAACCTGCAGACGGTCCGCACGACCGACGGCAAGGGCAACACGAAGCGTGTCACAGTCTGCACGCGCTGCCTTAAGTCCGGCAAGGTGACAAAGGCGTAACGAAACTAACTAACTAACAACAAGAACAAGGAGTAAAACTAAAATGGCAATCAAAGTTGGTATCAACGGATTCGGCCGCATCGGACGCATGGTGTTCCGCGCGGCTGTGGAGAACTTCGCGAACGACATCGAGGTCGTCGGCATCAACGACCTGCTCGATCCCGATTATCTCGCGTACATGCTCAAGTACGACTCGGTCCACGGCAAGTTTGACCATGACATCAAGGTCGACGGCACGACGATGACCGTTGACGGCAAGGCCATCCGCCTCACCGCCGAGAAGGATCCCGCGGCCCTCAAGTGGAACGAAGTCGGCGCTGAAGTCGTCGTCGAGTCCACGGGTCTCTTCCTCACGGACGAGAAGGCCCGCGCCCACATCACCGCCGGCGCGAAGAAGGTCATCATGAGCGCTCCCTCCAAGGACGCGACCCCGATGTTCGTCTACGGCGTCAACGACAAGACCTACGCCGGCCAGGACATCATCTCCAACGCCAGCTGCACGACGAACTGCCTCGCGCCCATTTCCAAGGTGCTCAACGACACGTTCGGCATCAAGCGCGGTCTCATGACGACGATCCACGCCGCCA
>DGVK01000084.1 GCA_002395905.1 Verrucomicrobia bacterium UBA4286
TGATTGGAATCGTGGCGTTGTCGTAGCCCGAGGCAAGTTGCAGGACGCCGTTGTCCACCTGTATCCTGTCTATCCCGGTTATCGTTACGCCGCCAAGCTGGACGCGTCGCGAGTGAATTCCCTCTGCGCCAGAATTGTTGATAGTGAGAACGCCCGTGCCGGAGATTGTGGAGCCGTCCGCGAGCGACAGCCCGACGTCGCTGCCGCTCTTGCTGTAAACACCAAAAAGTCCGCCGTTGTTGAGCGTAATTGCCGCGCCAGAAAGCGATATGGTTCCACTGCCGCCGCCGAACAGCTTGCCATTGTTGGTGAGCGTGATGTCTGGCGAAGAGCCGAATGCATTGTTATTGAAACCGACAAGGCAGATTCCGTTGCCGTCGCTCTCCACCTCGAACGAGCCCAAGTAGCCGGAGTTGTCGCCTGTGAGGAATGTATAGAACTGCTCGCCGGCGGCATCGGTTTCTTCGCTGTGTTGAACCTTGATGCGCGTGCCGCTCGCTCCGGAAATGGCGGATTCTATCGAAAAACGGCGCCAGCCACTGTTGCCGCTGCCCTCGATTATAGACGGCGCGGACGGCGTTCCGTGAACGGTCATCCCGCCCTTGAGCGTCTTTAGGCTTTTGCCGTCGCCTTGCGATATCTTGGCGTTGTAGATGCGGAGGTCGGCGATGGTGATCTTGCTGCCTGACCCCTTCAGAAGAAAGTTCGCGCCTTCGTCAAGGGTAAACGAAGCGCCTTTGAACGTATTGTCTGCGTTAGCCGTGCCAGGAGTGCGCGTGGTAAGTCCTCCGTTTACGAGGTAGTTTTTCCCGGCCACTGGCGCACCGCCCGGGAAATGCGCGCCGCTTATGATTGAATTCTGGTTGTATCCATCGTCGGCCGACTGCACGACGTAACCGCTCGTGTCGCTGATGGCCTTTTCCCATGCGTGTGCGGACGTGCAGATCGATC
Organism: Verrucomicrobia bacterium UBA4286; assembly: GCA_002395905.1. Taxonomy (GTDB): domain Bacteria; phylum Verrucomicrobiota; class Kiritimatiellia; order RFP12; family UBA1067; genus UBA1067. The sequence continues at coordinate 952 of DGVK01000084.1, forward strand.
CGCCGCCAAATGCAATCACACCAGCTATAAGAAGTCTCTTCATGGTTTTGTCTCCTTGTCGGTTTGTTTGCTTGTTTACTTGAACACCTCTTTGATCGCTTCAAGACAGCCAAAGCCCCAGCGTTCGTCCGGCTCAAGATAAGAGCCTTCCGTCCATTCGTTCCAAGAGTTGATGGTTATGAGCTTCGGCAGGCCCGGCCCGGCGTTCTTGTCCGTCCAGTCCTTGACTCGCTTGAGCGACTCCTTGAACTTGGCCGGTGTCGAGTTCATGACGGTGGGCATCACGACCTCGGCCGGGAAGCGCGGGTTCGTATCCCATCCAACGGACGCATGGGCGAAGTACGCCTTGAGTCCAAGTTCCTTCTTCGCGGCGTCGAAACGCGCCTCGCCCTTTCTGGTCCATTCGGAATAGTCCGGGTTGCCCCGCGCCTTCGCCCAATGCACGAAGTTGTAGATCGTCGCGGAGTCGATGCCGAGCTTCGCGACCATGTCCCTGTTCAGCCCGACGTCGCAGGCCATGATGTGCGCGCCGCCGAAGCCGGCCTTTGCGCACTCTGCGCGGAACCCGTCCAGCGCGGTGGCGGCATTCTCGATCCCGCCGAGGCCTCCGATGAACGTCGCCATTTCGTATATCATCAAGACGGGCTTGCCGCCGATGCGGTAATAATTCGGGCGCGAGAAGTACATCTCAATCCAGCGGCGCGAAATCTTCCGGAACTCTTCGGCGTCGACACCTGCGCGCCAGATCGGCTTGTTCCATTCCTTGTCGGCGGCCTTGTTGTCCCAAAGCTTGACGACGTTGTGGTTCGCCCACATTATGAAGAACTTCATCTTCCCGTTGTTCGGCGCGCCGAGGAAGCCCTTGTCCAGCGCGTCTTCCAAGAACGGCCTGCCGCAGTACCAGTACCAGTCGTAGATGAATGTGTTGACGCCGTGGGAGACGGCGGCGTCGATCTTCTTCTCCACGGCCTTCGGGTCGGCTTCGTTCTCATAGCCCCAGAGCGGTTTGCGGGGCTGTTCGTGGCCTTCCCATTTCGGGCGCGCCTCCCACACGCTCTGCCATTCGCCTTTCCCGGCGTCGAATATGCCGAGTTCCTTCCAGCGCGGCTCGGGCTGGTAGGCAGGCCACACGTATGCAGCAATGTCATAGTCGGATGCATCCGCGCCCATGAGCGGCGCAAGCATCGATAGCCCGGCCGCACACAGCACACACATGTTTTTAACTTTACGCACCATTTTCTCTCTACCTCCAATTCTCTGCCTTGTCCTTTAGGCGGTGCATATTATAGCATTTTACTGCGACTTCTTCACTATAACATATTGCCGCGATTTGCACTATCCGACACAGTATGGTATAATGCATCCCATGGACAAGTACAATATACACTACTGCCCTGTAGGCCTGGCACAACGCCAGTTCGGGATATATGTAACCGGTGCGGGAATGGAAGATACCAAACCCGGCGAACCTTATCCCCACGACTACCATTCGTCCGACTACTACTTCACCTGGAGCAAGGGCCGTTCGCTTACCGACTGGGAATATCAGATTCTCTATATAAGGAGCGGCTGTGGCGAAATCGAATTCGAGCGCGGCAAGAGCATCGCCATTCGAGCCGGAACAGTCGTCATTCTGCATCCGGGCGAATGGCATCGCTACCGCCCCGATCCGAAAACAGGCTGGAGCGAAGCCTACATTGGCGTCGGCGGCAACTTCCTCGAACGGATATTCGCAAAACCGTTCTTCAGCGGACCGCCGACGATCATAACGGTTCCGCCGGATGGAAAGTTCGGCAGGGAAATAGTGGAACTTGTCGGGGAGATTCAAACCTCAAGTGCAGAACAGCCGTACACCATCGCGCTGAAAACCATGCAGCTTGCCGTCACTCTGTTCACCGAACACCCGAACATGGCGGGGCGGCCGTCGCACAACGCGGCCATACGCGGCGCCAATCTGTACATCGCCCACCACCTTGAAGAAGTTGTGGATTTTGAGGCGCTGGCCAGACGGCTCGGCATGGGTCACACTCTGTTCAGAAGACGGTTTCGCGAATACAACGGCATGTCGCCGCTGGAATATCAGATATCATTGCGCATCCGCCGGGCCATGCGCCTGCTTGAAAGCACCGATCTCCCGATAGCACGGATCGCGGAGGAGACGGGGTTCGAGTCCCACGCCTACTTCTCGCGCCTCTTCCACGCGCGCACCGGCGCGTCGCCGATTCAGTTCAGGCGCGCGCGGGCGGTTGCACGGCAGGGGGCGGCGGCGCCGGTTTAGCGGACGATGCGGCGAAGCTCGTGCGGCGCGAGGGAGAGCGTCTTCACGGCGTCGGTCGAACAGTCGCGGTATTCGACCGTCTGCGGGCGGTCTGTGAGGTTGGCCGCGAGCAGCACAACCTCGCCGTCGGCCGTGCGCCACCAGTTGCCGATGACGTCTGTCATCTCGGCGAACCTGCTCGGCGGCAGCTTGAACGTCTTGTCGAACAGACGGAAGTGCGGGCGGCGTCCGAGCCATTCGTAGGTCGTCGTGCCGACCGGTCCGGCGAAGCGCAGTTCGTCGAGCATACTGCCGTAGGCGAGTGCGTCGAGGTTCGCCTGGCGGAACGCGCAGAGTTCTCGCAGTATCGCGCACTTCTCCGGGCGGTCGAGAATGTCGGGCAGGAACCACCCGAGCGAATTGCCCCACAAAAGCTCCCTCGTCTGGAGCGCGCGGAACGCGGGCGGCGCGTCGTCGTTGTTCTCGGGACTGCAGAAATACGTCGTCCAGCCGGAGTATACGGCGTTGTGGAACGGGACGTCCTCCGGCGTGCGCTCCACAACCTGCAGATAGCCGTCGACCATCCCTATGTACGCCTCGCCCGCGCCTTCGGTAGTGATGAACGCGCCCTTTGCGTTCCAGGCGCGGCGTATCGGCGCAAGCGCCGCCTCGTAACCGTCATACCACCACGCGCCGCCGCCTACCGGGTGGCCGTGGGCGGGGTCGTAGCAGGCGCAGCCTTCCGCCGCGCCGATCTGGTCGATGAAGATCGATTGCGCGCCAAGCCCGTCAAGTATGCGCGAAGTGAAATTGAGCATGACGCGGTGCCATTCGGGCCGCGACGGACACATCACCGCCAGTTCGGGCGTCCACGGCGCGTATTTCTCGATGTAGCGGGAACCGTCCGCACGCATGATGGAATAAGGCTCGGCCATGAGGAAGCCGCTTGTCGTCGCCGTCCACAGCCGTCCGTTGGTGTATGGCATCGGCTCCTGGTTGATGGATCTGCAGAACGCGATGCACTCCTTTGTGCCGGGCTGCTCGGGGAAATACTCGGGGTAGTTCACATCGTGGCCGGAATGCTGCCAAAGGTGCCAGTGGAGCCCAGTCGTCCAGCCGGGGAATATCTCCTTTGCGCGCGCAAGCGTGTTCGACGCGGCGTCCGGATGGCCGTGGATGTTTATCCAGAGCGGTATCTCGCAGATGCGGCGAGGATAGCCCGGAATATCCTTCACCGGGCCTCTGGCCGCCCACTTCTGCCTGAGCGCGAAATCGCGGTAGCGCCTGGCGGCCGACCACCAGTCGCCTTTCAACGGCGCGAGCACGACGCTGTAGCGCGGACCTTCCGCGCCGAGTTCCACGGGCGTCTCGAAGCGGATGTTCTGCTCGCCCTCCACATACATTCTTTTGATGCGCGCGTCGGGGTCTTCCGCGGCGATGTAGAGACCGTCGGCGCCGATGAAAAACGCGGCGACCATCGGCGCATGGCCCAGATAGTCGAAGCGGCGGCGCCTGCCGGCGGAGCGCTTCTTGAACAGGCGCGCCCCGTGGTCCCGCCACGGCAGCATCGCGTCGCCCTCGCCGTCACGCGTGACGCGGGCGAAGCGCGGGAAGTCGGTGGAAAAGAGTTTCCAGCGCGGAGTGCGGCAGTCGAAGGAGAGCCGCCACGCCTGGGAACCGTCCGTCCGGCGCTCGATGTCGACGCGCGCATCAAGGACGCCGCGCATTCCGCCGAGCGGTATGTCGCGCCAAAGGAGCGTTTCGCCGCCGTGCGCGGCGGTGCGCTCGAACGACGCCGCGTCGCCGGCGGCGACGTCCAGCCGCTCGCAGAGGTTGGATGACGACGCGAACACCGCCTTCCAGAGATCGCCGCCGCCCGTGGCGAACTCGGCGCCGCCGACAGCTATCGAGCGGAGAACGCCGCCGCCGTCCAGCCGCACATCCATCCGCGCCCCGGCGAGCGCCGCCGCAGAAGCGCAAAGCACCGCACAAGTGAAACATATCTTTGTCATTCTACCTCCATCCTTTCACATCAACGACACTGGTGTTGGAAAATCAGACTAGACCGGCTGCGGCGCCGGGGGCGAGGCGCACCGTCGCGGCGGACGCCGAAAGCCCCGCGCCGAATGCCGCGAGAAGCGCCCGCCCTCCGCGCGCATGGCGCGCCAGAGCGAGCGGCACCGAACATGAACCGGGGTTCGCGAACTCCGCCCCGCAGGTGACGAGCTTTTCGTCAACGCCGAGGCTCTTCGCCAGCTGGCGCACCATATACATGTTCGCCTGGTGCGGCACGAAGAGGTCGAACCCGTCGCCGAATCCGCGCAGAAACCGCGTCACGTCGGCCGCCACAAACGAAAAAACCTTGAATCCGTCCATCTTGACCGGTCCCGACTCTCCGCACGAAAGCGCATCGGACGCCCGCGTGAAAAAGCCGAATGCCGACTCTCCGCCGCCGTCCGCACGCGTCCGCACGAGCGTCGCCGTCGATGCATCGGAAAAAAGCGGCGCGGTGGCCGCGTCGGCGCCGTCCACAAGCCGCGACTGCACGTCGCCGTCCACCACAAGCACCGCGCGCCCCGTGTCCCGCGCGATCGCCGACGCCGTGTAGAGCGCATAAGGATAGGCGGCGCAGGCGAGCTGCAGATCCAGCGCAGGAGCGTGCGGCTCCAGCCCAAGCTCGGCGGCGAGCCGCGTCGCAAGCCCGGGGAAGCGCCGGTCGCCGGAGAACGTCGCGGCCACAAGCCCGCCGACATCCTCCGGCCGGACTCCTTCCATGACGCCGCGGGCGGCGCGAAGCGAAAGCGAAAAGAGATCCTCCCCCTCGCCGACGACGCGCCGCACGGCAAAGCCCGTGGCGGCGATTGTCGCGGCCGGAGCCGAGGCCGAGTTGTCGAGCTCGCGCGAGCCGACCGCGCCGCATACGCGCTCTATCACAAGCTCTGTAACATGTATCATGCGAATGTCGCCGACGTCTGCCGCCATGATGAAGACTCCTTCGGTTCAGCCCGCCGCGAACGACGGCTCGGCAAGATGGATCGCCAGCATCGCGCAGGCGACTGCGTCGTAGAGGCCGTCATGCCAGGAGCGCCCCTCCATCTGCGGAACGAGGCCGAACATTTCGCACAGATCGCCGAGCCTGTAGCTCGGCAGCCGCGGATACCTGGCTTTGGCGGCTTTCATCGTGTCGGTCCAAGGCCCCCACTTCGTGAGCGGCGCCGTGCGCGTGAGAATCGTCCGCTCGCACGCAATGTTGTGCGCCACAAGCCTCACGCCCGCAAGCACCGGCGACCACACCTCGAAAGAGCTTTGGAGCGTCCCGAGGGCGTCGGCCTCGTGCGCGCGCGCAGGCGCGCCCTCGACATCGAAGAACCACTCGCCTGTGGCGACGATCTTCCCGTCATCCACGCGCGCGTAGCCGAGCTGCCACGGCTCGTTGCTCCCGCCGTTCTCGTAGCCGGTCGTTTCGAAGTCGATCGCCACGAACTCCATCGTTACTCCGTCGCGCCGGCCCCGGCGCCTTCGCCCTCTTCGGGTCCGTCCACGGCCGGTTCATCGGCGGCTCCTTCGCACACCGAGACCGAGACGAGCGTCGCGCCCTCTGAAAGCCTCGCCAGCTTCACGCCCTGCGCCATGCGGCCCTGGACGCTGAAATCGGCGACGGCGCTTCTCACCATCTGCTGGTCGCTCGTTATGGAAATGACGTTCTCGTCGTCCGAGACGGCGTGCGCTGCGACCACGTCGCCGTTGCGCTCGCCTCCCTTGATGCCGATCATCCCCTGTCCGCCGCGCCCGTGCCGCGTGAAATCCTTGAACTCGCAGCGCTTGCCGTAGCCGTTGGCCGTCGCGATAAAGAGCGTCTTTTCGTCATCGACCGCGTCGAGCGAGACGACGCAGTCTCCGCCGAGGAGCCTTATGCCTTTCACGCCGGTCGCGTTGCGGCCCATGCGGCGCACGTCAGTCGCCGCGAAGCGCATGGCCCTGCCGCCGCGCGTGAGCATTATGACGTCGTCCTCGGGCTTCACCAGCCGGACTCCCACGAGTTCGTCGCCCTCGTCGATGTTTATCGCGCGGATGCCCGACTTGTTCACGTTTCTGAAGTCGCCGAGGAGGGTCTTCTTCACGGTGCCGCGGCGCGTCGCGAAGAAGACGTCCACATCGCCGTCGAAGCTGCGTATCGGCAGAAGCTGCAGCACCTGCTCGCCCTCCTGCAGATTGAGGAGGTTGATGAGCGGCCGCCCGAAGCTCGTCCTGGGCGCTTCGGGGATCTGGTATGCGTCCTTGACGAAAAGGCGGCCCGTGTTGGTGAAGAACATGAGCGAGTCGTGGGTCTGCGCCACGAAGACGAGACGTATGAAGTCCTCCTCCTTGACCTGGGCGCCCCTCACGCCGTGGCCGCCGCGCTTCTGCTCGCGGTACTCCGTGAGCGGCACGCGCTTCACATAGCCGCGATTGGAAAGCGTTATCACGCATGGCGCGTCGGGGACGAGATCCTTGAGCGAGACCTCGTTCTCGTCCGCCACGATCTCGGTCCTGCGCGCGGCGTCGGGCTTGGAGGCGTACTTCTCCTTGAGCATTGCGAGATCGTCCTTGATGATGGCGTAGATGCGCTCGGGGTCGGCGAGAATCGCCTCAAGCTCCGCGATCGTCTTGAGAAGCCCGGCCATCTCGGCCTCGAGCTTGTCGCGCTCCAGCCCCGTGAGCTGGTAGAGCCTCATCTCGAGAATCGCGTTCACCTGCAGATCGCTGAAGGCGTACTTCTCCTGGAGCCTGGCTTTGGCCTCGTCGCGGTTGGCCGACGAGCGGATTATGGCGACGACGTCGTCGAGATGGGCGATGGCGAGGAGCAGCCCGTCGAGGATGTGCTTGCGCGCCTGGGCCTTTCTGAGTTCGAAGCGCGTGCGGCGCGTTATCACGTCGAAGCGGTGGTCGACATAGCAGCGGAAGAAGTCCTTGAGGTTCAGGATCTTCGGGCGGCCGCCGTCGATGGCGAGCATGATCGCGCCGAATGTCGTCTGCAGCTCGGTGTGCTTGTAGAGGTGGTTGAGAACTATCTCGCCGACGGCGTCGCGCTTGAGTTCGACGATTATCCTCACATCGTCCTTCGACTCGTCGCGTATGTCGCTTATGCCTTCGAGGACCTTGTCCTTCACCAGCTCGGCCATATGCACGAGCATCTCGCGCTTGTTCACCGCGTAGGGGATCTCGGTTATGACGATCCTCTCGCGTCCGTTCTTCTGAACCTCTATCTCAGCCTTGCCGCGAACGCGAAGCTGGCCGCGCCCGTTCTTGTACATGTTTGCGATTCCGTTGAAGCCGCATATCTGCGCGCCTGTCGGGAAGTCGGGGCCTTTGACGAATTTCATCAGGTCCTCGACGGTGCAGTCGTCGCGGTGGTCGACGTAGTAGCCGATGCCGTCGCACAGCTCGCCGAGGTTGTGCGGCGGGATGTTTGTGGCCATGCCCACGGCGATGCCGGAGGAGCCGTTCAGGAGAAGGTTGGGGAGCTTCGCCGGGAGAACGGAGGGCTCCCGCGTGGTTTCGTCGTAGTTGGGCACCATGTCCACGGTGTCCTTCTCCAGATCGCCGAGCATCTCCTCGGTGATCTTCTGCATGCGCACCTCGGTGTAGCGC
>DGVK01000144.1 GCA_002395905.1 Verrucomicrobia bacterium UBA4286
GGTCGGCGAGCGTGAGCTTCTTCTCGGCCTCGGTCATCCAGACGGGGAAGTTGCGCTTGTTCGTGCGGGCCGTATAACCCAGGCGGAACTGCAGGTCGGTTCCCATCGCGCCTTTCGTCACGCCGTCCTCCACATTCTTCTCGCAGCAGTCCTGTATCCACTGCAGCGAAACCTTCTCGGCCGTCGCGACATCCATCGCAGGCACAGGGTGGTCGTGCTTCAAAACGGCCATCGCCGCCTTGAAGACCTCGCGGTAGCCGCCGTTCTCCCAGCGCGGCCGCCCGGTCATGAAGAACGACTCCGCCTCGAACGTCGCGCCGGGCGGGAGGGTGATCCACTCGTCATAGCGGTCGACATAGCTGAACTTGAACGCATAGCACACCGGACTTTCGCGCACAGGATAGAAAATGCGGTGTTCGAGCCTGCCGTCGTCGAGGCGCTTGAGTGAACACGCGCTTTCAAGCGATGCGCGGTCGCGGTCGGACGCGAACATGGCGAAGAGCGCGTCTTTCGTCTCGGAGAGCGTGCACGACGGAACCGACGACCTGTCGTAGCCGAAAACCCACGGCTCGCCGTCGCGTTCGAGTCCGCTCGGCGAAACCTGGTTGCCGAACGCGCAGTCGCCGTAGATCACGCCGGGGACGACCCAGTTGGAAGGCGTGAAGTCGCTCGCGGCGCGAACGACGATCTGCACGGTCTTCGTCTCTGCTGAAGTGTTGGAAACCTTCACGAGCCGCCGGAAGAGTTTGAACGTATCGGCCTTTACAGCCGCCTCGCGCACAAGCTCGCGAATGGAATATTCCTGCGAGCGGTCGACATCGCCGCCGCCCTTCTCATAAACCGCGACAGGCAGAAGCGCCGCCCGCGCACCGGCCACGCCCAACACCGCAACAGCAGCGCAGATAAGTTTTCTCGCCATCATGCCATGCTCCATTCCTTTGAGGTTCAAAGATTGACATGTTTATTTTACAATCTTTCCCCCTGATCTGTCAACAAGGGTGACGGCGCAGGCCGCTACCAGGCGAACTGTACGACAGGGAACGCGCCTCCCGCGCCAAGCCGCGCGTAGACTCCGGGCGCGTCGGAGACCGGATGCACCTCGTCGACAAAGCCGTCCAGCGACAGCCGCCCGAGCTTGATGAGGCGAAGAAACGCCATCACGTCGTCGCGGTGGGTGAAATGGCCGGGATACGACTCGTGTTCCGGCCGCGCCCAGGTGTGCGCGCCGATCAAGGTCACGCCGCGCCCGTGAACCTTGTGGTAGTAGTCGATTGTGAAGTTGGAACTGCGCGTGCAGCCGAGAAGAGCGACGCGCCCCATGAACGCCATGGCGTCCAGCACCGAATCAAGCGCCTCGCCCCTGCCGGTGACCTCTATCGCGACCTTGACGCCGCGCGCCTGCGCCCCTTTGAAAACGGCGCTGTCGCGGTTCGGCGTCATTGATTTCAAGGTCTCGGAAAAATCGTCCGTCGAAGGATCCAGCGCGAAATCCGCGCCAAGTTTCAAGGCCCGCTCGCGCTTTGCGGCGACAGGGTCGGCGGCGAATACAGGAGCCGCGCCCGCACACCTCAAAAGCATCACGGCAAGCTGCCCTAAGACCCCCTGCCCCATGACAACCGCGCTCTCGCCCATTTCCACCGCGCACTTGCGTATTGCCGCCATCGGGAACGTCGCGATATGAGCAAGCGCCGCCGCCTCGAACGAAACGCCGTCGGGCAGAAGACAGGCGTTCTCCTCCGGCACGACCACATACTGCGAGTGGACGGTCCAGCTCATGGCGACGCGGTCGCCGGGCTTGAGCGACTTCACGCCTGCGCCGACGGCCTCAACCACGCCTGACGAACTGTAGCCGCCCTGCCGCGGCCAGCGCGCCACGCCGTCGTTCGTAAGGATGTTGACGTTCACCTCCCCGACATAGTTCGCCCGCTCCGTTCCGCTCGAAACCGTCGAACGCACCAGCCTTACAAGAACTTCGCCCGCCTTCGGCGCCGGAACAGGTCTTTCGACGAGCTCCACCCTGTTCGCCTCTGGAATGATTATGTTAACGCTTGTCATAGCCGCATGCCTCCAGTGTGATTTCATGAACCTTCAAATCATGGTCGTACATCTCAACAGGATTCGCTCTTTCGCCGCGCACAATCTCGGCGAGTTCGCGCAGCTGATCCATATAGCGGTCGGTCTGCACGCCGAGATCCACGATGTGCCGGCCTGCCGCAAATCCGCCCGCGGACTCGGCAAGCGTGAGATCGAGCGTAAGACGCTCGCCGTCGAAGCGTTCGATCGGGCAGAGGTCTATCGTGCCTTTTGTGCCGTCAATCCTAAGCCTCCTGTGCGCAAGACCGTTCGGCACGCGGCTGCAGGAACGCACGAGCGCCGTCGCGCCCGGCCACTCCAGAAGCGCCGCGCAGCGGTTGAGGCACTCCGTGCCGTCGCCCCGCGCCGTACCTGTCACATTCGCCGCTCGGATCAACTCCCCCTTCATCATCGGAAGAATGAGGTCGACAAGGTGGCAGCCGAGGTTGTAAAGGATTCCGCCCTTGAATGTGCCGACATATCTCTGATACGAGTCATCGCCGTAGTCGTGGTTCATGTCGGCCTCTATGTGCACAACGTCGCCGAGCCATCCATCGCGCACGGCCTTGTGGCAGAACCTTACGCCCGGATTCGCCCGGAACATGTATCCCATCTGCATCGGCAGGTTCTTCGCGCGGCACATTTCGACGACCTCGCGGTAGGGCGCCATCGTCTCGCCGCACGGCTTGTCGCAGTGCATCGGCACGCCGCGCTCCGCGTATATGTGCGCGATCTCCATCAGGTCGTTGTTCGCGACTTCGACGAACACTACATCTATATCCGCGATCGCGAGCGCTTCGGCTTCACTCACGATTCTAAGCCCGTCGAGCGGCAAGGGGTCCGACCGGTAGGACGGCGTCGCTCGCGCGCGATCGTCTGCGACGGCGACTATCTCGAAATCGTCCTTCATTTTGGCAAGCGTCAGCAGCTTGCCCGCCGAGTGCTCGTGCTTGAGCCCGTAGAACAATGTACGCAAAGGTCTCTTCATCGTCTAATCCCTTACTCTGTCTTTTTTGAAAAACCATATCAACGCGGGCAGCAGGACAGCCGCGCCTGCGAGGTAGAACGCGCCGAGCGAGGCAAACGCCGCGCGCATCGACATCACATCGCCCATCCATCCAAGGACCGCCGGCGCAAACGATCCCATAACGAACGCCATGCAGCCGGTTATTCCCGTCGCGGCGCTTCTGTAGCGCGGCGCGATGCAGTCGAACATCGCCGGGTAGTGCGCCGCGTCATACACGCCGATTGCAAGCCCCAGCGTTCCCAGCGCCGCGCAGCACGAACCGAAGCACTGCGCCTGCGAAACCCAGATCATCGGCGCGATGCACAGCAGGAAGCCGAGCGCCGACACTTCCAGCCTTATGCGCGGACGACCCGCGCCGAATCTGTCCACCGCCTTGGCGACAATCATGCAGCTGATGAAAGACCCTCCGTTCACCCACAATACGCCGTGCAGCGCAGCCTTCGCCGTGCCGACTCCCTCGAAACTGCGCGTGAGGAACATCGGCGTCCACAGCCTCAGACCGAGATTGGCATACATGAAAAAGCCGAACGCGACAGCTATGAGAACTGCGGTGGGCTTGCCGAGAAGCGCCCGGAAAGCCTCTTTTATCGACGCTTCGTCTTTCACATCCCCGCCGCCTGCCGCAGGCTCGGGCCGCATGCCGAACTGCATCACCGCCGCCCAGATGATTCCGGCCGCACCCATAAGCCAGAACGCCCATCTCCACACGCCCTCGCCGCGCTCCGCCATGAGCCCCCCGAAGAGGCTCGAAAGGATGATGCCCGAATACACCGCGCTCTGGAACACCGCCATCGCGGTGGATCGCGTCTCCTTGTGGTACTTGGAGATGAGCGCATAGCTCGCCGGCGCCACGCAGCACTGCCCGAGAGCGTTCAGCACTCCGTAAAAAACCATCATCGCGCCTATACCGCGCGCGAAACCGCTGCCGAGGATGCCGACGGAAAAGAGGAGCGTCCCCGCGACGAGCACGCGCTTGCGCCCGAGAAGGTCCGCCGCCAGCCCCGATACGACCAGCGCGAGCCCGAACACCGCGCCGAACACACTCCCCACCATGCCGAGCTGCGCGTCGGTCACGCCGAAGCGCAGGAACTCGCTGCGTATCTGCGGCAGCGCCGCGCCGTAGAGCTGCCGCGACCCCAGCTCAAGGAAGAACGCGACGAACAGGAACCCGAGGACGCGCCACTTGTAATCGAACCGGCTCATACCGTCATGACGATCTTGCCGCGGTTCTCGCCCGCGACCATCATGCGATGGGCCTCGGCGGCTTCGGCCACCGGCAGAACCTTGTGGATGAACGGCGCGAAAAGTCCGCTCTCGAACGCAGGCCACACGTCGCGCACGAGGCCTGCGAGAATCTGCGACTTCTCGGCGCTCGTTCTTGAACGCAGGGTGGAGCCGATGACGCGCAGGTTCTTGCGCCAGAGAAGGTTCACGTCGAGCGTCGTCTCGCCGCCGGCCATGGAAGCGAGCGATATCCAGCGGCCGCGATAGGGCATGGTCGCTATGCAGCGGCCCATGAGCGGACCGCCCACAGGGTCTATCGCGACATTCGGCGGATTCTCCGTCAAGGTCTTTACGAGATCGTCCTTGAACCTGTTGCTCACGACATCCGCGCCGACGCCTTTGCAGAACTCGCCGTTCCCGTCGCTCGCGACCTGCGCGACGACCTTCGCGCCGAAGACGTGCTTTGCGAGCTGGATGCACGCGATTCCAAGCCCTCCCTCGCCGCCGTTGATGAAGAATGTTTCGCCCTTCTGTATTTCGCCGACAAGCCGCAGGTTGAGATAGGCCGTGGCGTAGACCTCCGGCACGCCGGCGGCCTGCTCGAATGAAAATCCCTTCGGCAGCGGCATGCACATTCCCTCCGGCACGGCCACACGTTCGGCGTAACCGCCGCCGCCGAGGAGGGCGCACACCGCGTCGCCCGGCTTGAACCGTCCGCCTGCGGGCGCCTCAAGAACGACGCCCGCGCACTCCAGACCGGGCCACTCCGGCCACTCCGGCGGGGGCGCGTATGTGCCCGCGCGCTGCATTACGTCCGCACGGTTGAGCGCGCACGCCTTCACCTCCAGAAGCACGTCGAAGTCGCCGCCGAGACGCGGCTCTCCAACATCTTTCCACTCAAACGCGCCGTCGGCGCCGATAGTCATTGCTTTCATCTTCGTCCTGTCCTTTTGAGGTTGTAGTCCCCTTTGTCGAGGATGAAGATATTATAGCACATCCTTGAGAGCTTTAGCGGCACTGCCGCGCAAAAAAGAGCGGCACTGTTGCGAAACGCGCTTGCCGCGGCGCGCGGCGGTGTGCTATAATACCGCGCATGAAGACAATACTCTTCTTTCAGACCGGAGCGCCGGAGATCGCGCGGAGCAAATTCGCCGGCGTCTGCGCCTGTGCGCAGACCCGCGACTGGGACGTGAAGTTCGTCGAACGCTTCTCAAGCGGTTTCAGCCTTAAGAAGGCTCTCTCGTTCTGGAGGCCCGCCGGCTGCATAGTAGAGGCGAGCGGCGGCGCCAGAGGTCTCGAACCGCGCTCTTTCGGACAGGTTCCGGTAATCTACCAGTGCCACGACCCAAACGCCATCCGCGGCATGACAGCCTGCGTTACGAGCGATTCCGCGGCGATCGCGCGCGCCGCCGCCCACGAGCTGTCGCGCATAGGCATGACCCACTTCGCCTTCGTCCCGTGGTTCAAAAACGTATACTGGAGCGACGTGCGCCGCGACGGATTCCGCGACGAACTGCGCTCGCTCGGCTGCGGATGCGAGATCTTCGTCCACGGCAGATACGCCGCGTCGGACGCCATCGCGCTTCAAAAGCGGCTCCGCATGTGGATAAAGGCCCTTCCCAGACCGTGCGGAATCTTCGCCGCCTCGGACGAGATCGGCGCACAGCTTCTGGCCGCGTGCCGCGCGACAGGGGCGTCCGTCCCCGAGGAGATCGCCGTCATAGCGGCGAACAACGACGAGCAGACATGCGAGGCGTGCGTGCCGCCGCTCTCCAGCATACAGCTCGACTACCGCCGCACCGGACACCTGGCGGCGGAGCTCCTCGGCAGAATGCTCGACGGCGAAAAAGTGAGCGGACATTTCAAAGTTCCGCCTGGCGGAATTGTGCGCCGCGCCTCGACACGTATTTTCAAGCGGCAGGACAACGAGGCGAAACTCGCTGTCGAAACAATAAGGCGCCGCGCCTGTTCTGGGCTGAGGCCGAACGAGGTTTTCGCTCTCTTCAACTGCTCGCGACGGCTGGCGGAAATGCGCTTCAAGGCCGCAACGGGCCATACCGTGACGGACGAAATACAGAATGTGCGGCTGGAGGAGGTCCGGCGGCTTCTCGCGCGGCCCGACATACCCATATCCGTAATTGCAAGCCGTTGCGGCTGGCCGAGCGAATCATACCTGCGCCGCCTTTTCAGGCGCGTTGAAGGCCGCTCGCTCAGTGACGAGCGCAAGCGCCTCACCGGCGGGAACATACGCGCCTGAAAGCCGGGGACCGCGACGAGACATGGGGCGTCCAGCGCGAACGAAAGGAAAGCGGTGGGCGAGCGCCACATGTTAGGTTAAACTCCAGTCTTGTCGCCAAAAACAAATACGATATTTTTCTGGCATATGTGACATTTATGTGACAACTCGCGGCGAAGAATGGTGTTTAATTTCTTCCGCCCGGGACATAAGGTCCTGGGAACAACAATAGGAAAAACGAAAGGAAACAAGAAATGATCGCATGCAGCTGTCTCGCAAGCGCGCTGCTCGCCGTCGGTGGCATGACCAACGGCGTACAGATTGCACGCACCCCCGTCACCAACGCCGAATACGCCGAATTCGCAAACGCAACAGGACATTCCGTACCTCGCTACTGGAAGAACGGCATCTTCCCGAAAGGCAAGGACAAGCATCCCGTGGTGTGGGTCTCGTACGATGACGCCCTCGACTACTGCGCATGGCTCAGCGAAAAGGATCCGACGCGCGCATATCGCCTTCCATCCGAAGCTGAATGGGAAGCCGCCGCCGGCCCGTCGCCGCGCGAAGGATTCAACTTCAACGCCGTCGTCGCCAAGCACTGCCTCAAGAACCCCGACCAGACCGTCACATTCGTCCACCCGCGCTCGCGGCTGAACGGGAAGACGGCCAAGTTGTCGGACGTGCTTTCAGTCTCGTCTGACGGCCGCGTGCGCGGCTGGGTCAACCACCGCGACTACACCGGCTTTATCTACACCGACCTCTTCAAGCGGCTCGGCGAGGACGGCGGCTACACGACGCCGGTCGACGCCTATCCCGACACGAAGGCCGCCTGTGGCGCGCTCGACATGTGGGGCAACTG
>DGVK01000200.1 GCA_002395905.1 Verrucomicrobia bacterium UBA4286
CTTCAACCCCCGGGGGTATTCCGGCCCCGACCCCAGGGGGTCTTAAACCAAGGGTCCGCGGCGTCGGCACCGTGTGCGGCACGATCAGAGTCGCCCTTGCAATTTTCCCTATTGTGTCATGCGCCAGGATATGGTATACTACGCGCCACTTGACACAAAAAAGGAAACTGTCAAATGAAGAAACTACTTTTTGCCGGGCTGGCTGCCGCGGCGTTCAACTCGACCTTTGCGGCAGGTTTTGGCATTTATGAGGCCTCTGCGCGTGGAAATGCGATGGGCGGGGCGCTCGTCGGCTCGACGCGCGACGCTTCTGCCGCGTATTACAACCCGGCGAACGTGACGGAAATCACAAATGTGTCATTCCTCGTCGGCGTGACGTTCATCAATCCGTTCTGCGATGCGGAGGTCGACGGCAGGAGCCAGACGAAGATGAACCCCGGCTGGTTCGCCGTTCCTACGGTCTACTACACCATACCTCTTCCACTGGGCTTCACGTTCTCCGGCGGCAATTACTGCGAGTTCGGTCTAGGTACGAAGTACGGAAACCACTGGGATCTTGCGGGCGACACCGTCGAGACCACGATGGAGCAGTATACGTTCAACCCCAACCTTTCGAGGAAGCTCACCGACTGGTGGAGTCTCGGCGCGGGGCTTCGCGTGAGCTACATCACTTTCAACAACAAGAAGCGTCCCTACTCGGGCGACTCCTACGCGACGCCGCTCGGAGTCATCCCCAACGCCTACAATCTCCACAGCGAGCTTGACGGCGACGACGTGAGCCTCGGCTACAACATCGGCAGCCAGTTCAAGCTTCTCGACAACCTGTCGCTCGGCGTCGTCTACCGTTCGCATCTCAAGCACAAGATACAGGGCACTTTCAACATGAGCGGAAGCGTCGTCGGGATGCACCAGTACGCCCACCTCCCCGCGAGTGCCAAGCTTGAGCTGCCGCAGTCGCTCTCGGTCGGCCTCAACTGGGACGCGACCGAGACGTGGCGCTTCGGCACCGTCGCCACCTGGACGGACTGGTCGAGCGTCGACAACATCAAGTTCGTCATTCCGCGCTACGGCTACAGCCTGCCGCTCAAGTGGAAGGACGCCTGGCGCTTCGGGTTCGGCGCAGAGCACGACATAACCGATACGGTCGCGCTGCGCGCCAGCTACATCTACGACATGGATCCCTCCGGTTCGCACGGCACTACGATGCTCCCCGCCGGCGACCGCCACATCATCGGCACAGGCGTAGGCTGGAACATCTGGCGCACGCTGAGGCTTGACATAGGCTACAGCTTTATCATAATGGAACGCTCCAGCCGCGACGTCTACCTCACTTCGGGACTCACCGGCCAGCGCTACAGCAAGCACTTCTCGGCCGACAACTCCTATTCCCATCTGGTGTCGGCCTCGCTGTCCTACACGTTCTGACGCGGCGGCGCGCGCCGTGAATGCCGTGATGGCGAAGAAAAAGCCTATAAACCACAAGGAGCGCAAGCGCGAGATACGGGCGGCCAGTCTCAGACTGTTCGCCCGGTACGGCTTCGCCGACGTGAATTTCGGCATGATCGCGAAGGAGTGCGGTGTGGCGCGCACGCTCCTTTACACCTATTTCAAGGACAAGCGCGCGATATTCAACGAGGCCGTGACCGAGGCGACGTCGTCGGTCGAGGCGCAGTACCGCGAGATAATGCGCTCGCGCCAGAGCGCCGACGCGAAGCTGCGGCAGCTGTGCGTCGCGGTTTTCGCGCTGCTGTTCGACAACCGCGACTTCCTCTGCGTCATAGTCGACTTCCTTTGCGAGTTCCGGCGCAAGGGGACGATTCCAGTCGACAACATAATGCGCCACACGATGGGCCTCAGGCGCATCATCCACTCGCTCGTCGTGGAGGCGCGGCACCGCGGCGAATACGACGCTGCGGTCGATCCCAACAGGGCGACGTCGCTCATATACTCGCAGTTCGAGGTGGCGGTGCTGCGGCTCGCCGTCTCGGGCGACGCGCGGCTCTCCGACTCCATCGACAAGATGAACGCCATCCTTTTCGCCTTCCGCGCGAGCGACGGCGTTCTTCGCCGGTTCAACTGACCCGCGCGGAACCGGCGGCGCGGATTATGATATAATATACACCTATGTCAGAAATCAGAGTTCGTTTCGCGCCTTCGCCCACGGGCAAGGTTCATATCGGCAACATCCGCGCGGCCATCTACAACTGGCTGTTCGCACGGCACACGGGCGGGAAGTTCCTGCTGCGTGTGGAGGATACAGACCTCGAGCGCTCCACGCCCGAGGCCATCGCCGTTCTTTTCGACTGCATGAAGTGGCTCGGCCTCGACTGGGACGAGGAGGTGTTTTACCAGACGAAGAACGTCAAACGCCACCTTGAGGCCGTCGACAGGCTTCTCGCCTCGGGCCATGCCTACAAGGTTGAAAAGACGTCAAGGGACGGCAAGACGGGCATTGTGACCATGTTCCGCATGCCGAAGGAAGGCGTCATAGAGTTTGACGACATCGTCAAGGGCCATATGGCGAAGAAGGCCGAGGACATCCAGGACTTCGCGATAGTGCGCAGCGACGGTTCGCCGATCTTCCACATAGCGAACGTCGTCGACGACATCGACCAGCGCGT
>DGVK01000216.1 GCA_002395905.1 Verrucomicrobia bacterium UBA4286
CGTGTTCTTCGACGGTGGCGCGGGCGTTGATGTCGCTAAACTTACAGAGACGGCGGAACCCGCCGACTTCGACGCATTCTGGGCGCGTCAGTTCGCCCGCCTCGACCGCGTGCCGGTAAAGGCCGACCTTGTCGAGACGGATTGCGGGAACAAGGCTGTGCGGCTTTATGCGGTGCGTGTTGACTGCGCGGGGCTGCGGCCTGTGACCGGATATCTCTCGATCCCGAAAGCTGTCGCCGACGGCGCGAAGTTCCCTGCGCGTCTCGAGACTCACGGCTACAGCGGGCCGCGCTGCACCCACGGTAAACCGTCCTGGCCCAGGGCGGACGAGATTGTGCTTAACATCAACGCCCACGGGCTCAAGCTTGAAGAGTTCGGCGCGACCGAAGCGGATACAAAGGCGCTTCGCTGGGAGATAGGCTCCAACGGCCGCCAGTATGCTTTCGACGCCGCGCAGAATGCCGATCCCGAAGTGGCCTATTTCAACGGAATGGTCCTGCGCGTGAAAAGGGCGCTCCAGTATCTCAAGACACTCGACGGCTGGAACGGACGCGACCTTTACGCGAGCGGCGGCAGTCAGGGCGGTTTGCAGACGATATGGGCGGCCGGCTGCGGCGAGGGAGTGACGCTGGCGGAGTCTTCCATAACATGGTGCTGTGACATGAAGATGAATGCCGACCGCCTGGAGAAGAAGGCTTCAAGCGACGGATGGTACATTCCGTGGACCGAATCGATGGGGTATTACGACGCCGTGAACTTCGCCAAGCGCATTCCCGCGACCTGCAGAACTGTCATCCCGCGCGCAGGCCTTGGCGACTACTGCTGTCCGCCGATGGGTCTTGCGAAACTCTGGAACAACATTCATGCCGGCAACAAGTCGATCATATGGGTCCAGGGTTCCGAACACGGTTACGTCCCGCCGAATTACGACGGCCGCGACTTCGCAGTTAATGAGCGGTAAATCGACAGCCCGCACACAGCGAAAAGGAATTGCGGAGGTTGTCGTAAGATGGCGAAGGTTTCGGCTAAAGAGCAAGGTGCGATGTCGGCGGCGGGCGTTTTCAAGGCGATTGACAATGTCTTGAAGAAGCCCGGATGCGGGTGTTCGGGGTCGCTTGATTACATGGAGCAGTCGAGCTGGCTGCTGTTCTTGCGTTATTATTATTCCGACATCCAGCGCTGGCTCTACGCCGCATAAGGATCCTCTCAAAGAGGGCTTATGCTTGCCCAGCATAGGGGCAGGTCTTGCCCACACTTTGCTCAAGTCTTGCCCAGACTTTCCCAAAGTCTTGCCCAGACTTTGTCGCAAGCCTGCCTGACTTGCACCGCGCGAGCAGGGCGGCGCAGATTATGGTATACTGTGGACGTGATGCTTGAAATGGAAAACAAAATCTTCTTTTGAACCATGAAACTGCGATTATCCAGTCATGTTCTCTTTGCCGTCGCGCTGTGCATAGCGTCGGCGAACCTTGTGGCGGACGTCTCGAAGGCTGTTCCGCCGCGCGCGAAGACTGCGGGAGTTGTTTCAATATCGAGCATCATACCGTCCAGCCAGCTCGTTTCGGGCACGAACTTTCTCGTGCAGGCAGGTTATCGCGTGAAGGTCGCGCCGAACGTTCCCGGGCCTGAGGTAGTCTCTGCGGTCGAACGCGCGAGGCTGTTGGAAAAATTCTGGCTTGATCCAGAGATCGATATTCTCATCTTTTCGCGAGGAGGGCAGGGGGCGGCGGATGTCGTGCCGCTTCTCGACTGGGACGCGCTCCGCGCGCGGCCCGATATGCCGGTCGTAGGCTTCAGCGACGTTACGATTCTTCTCGATGCGATGCTGGCGAAAGGCGTCGGCCATCCTTTGTCCGGCCCAACGCTTTCCTATGCGGAACGTCTGTCGCCTGCCGCACGCGACTGGTTCTTCGCGGCACTTTCCGGCGCGGAGCTTCCGCCGGTGAAGGTCGAACCGCTTTGCGGCGATATGCCTGCGAGCGGCGTGCGAGGACTGCCCATGGGCGGACATCTGGAGCGGCTTTACAGACTGTCGCGCATGGGGCTTATGCCGTCCGCCGCAGGGCGCGTCGTATTCATTGAATGCACAGCGAAGTATCCGCCACGGCAGATTCGGCAGTGCTTTGACGGACTGCTCGAAGGCGGTTTCCTCAATGGCGCGGCCGCGGTGGTGATTTGCGATTTCCGTCACAAAGGCGCAGACCGCACGGCGGTTGATGCTATCGTGCGCGATTTCGCCGCGCGAGCTGGGTGTCCGTCGTTCAAGGGTTTTCCATACGGCCACGTGTCGCAGATAAGGCTTGTGGACTTTCGCAGAGAGCTTGCGATTTCTCCCGATGGAACGCTCCAGTTCGCCAAATAGGCCGGTGCGCGCCATGCCGCCGAGCCGCACGGCGCTCAAGATTCTTGCGGCGGTGATGCTTGCCGTTCTCCGGACAGTTTGGTAAAATAACCTGCAAAATGTTTTGTGTGTCAATGAAGGAGGTTTCACTGTGAAGTCTGTGTGGAGCGTGGCGGCGCTTGTGACGGCGTCCCTTGCATCGCGTATGCTTATGGGGGCGGCGCCGCTCGACCTTAACGGCAGCTGGGCGTTCAGATTCGAGGAAGGGCGGTCCATAGAGGATGTCGCCGACGCGGGTTTCTCGGCGACGGACGTAATGCCTGTCCCCGGCTGCTGGGACGTTCTGCCGAAATGGTATCTCAAGCGCGGAACAGGCCTCTACCGGCGCTCGTTCACGCTCGAACGGCCAGTGCAGAACGCATGGATTGTCGTGGACGGCATGGGGCTGCGCGGCGATTTCCGCATAGACGGCCGCCGTCTTGGAACGTTCCCCTATCCTTATTTAAGGCTAGAGATACCAACCGGGCCTCTCGCCGCCGGCGAGCACGAGCTTTTCGCGGCGCTCGACAACCGCTTCGACTGGTCTACGATGAAGCTCGCCCGCACATATTACGACTTCTATTTCTACGGCGGCTTCTACCACGGCGTGCGGCTTATCTTCGACAACCGCCGCCTGCGCGTTCGCACGCGCGACTGGAAGACGGGGCGCATAGAGGTGGAAGCCGTCGGCTTCGCCTCGCGCGACTTCGACGCTACGCTGGTCTTCGACGGCTCGCGCGGCGTCGCGGCATCGTTCAAAAACTCACGTGCCACGGTGGAAGTCCCAGGCCTCAGCCCGTGGTCGCCGGAAGAACCCAGCCTCCACACGGTCTCGCTTGACGGCGTGACGGAACGGTTCGGCGTGCGCGTGATAGAGGCGAAGAACCGCAAGCTCTACCTCAACGGGAAGGAAATCTTCCTCAAGGGTGTCAACCGCCATGAGTCGGACTTCGCTCTCGGCGCGGCGACTACAGAGGCGCAGATGATGATCGACATCCAGCACGTGAAGTCGCTCGGCGGGAACTTCATCCGCGGCGCGCACTATCCGCAGTCGCAGCGCTTCCTCGACCTTTGCGACGAGTGCGGCGTTCTCGTATGGGAGGAGTCTCTAGGGTGGGGCAACGGCCAGAACTACACGGCGATAGACGGCGTCGATGAATGCGCCGACGAGGGTTTCATCGCGGCTCAGATACATCAGACACGAGAGATGGTGAGGACGAGCTTCAACCATCCGTCGGTCGTGATATTCGGCTTCCTGAACGAGCCCGGCGGCTATTCGCAGACTGCGAAGGCGCTTGTCGACAGGCTTGTCGACGTGGTGAAGGCCGAGGATTCTGGAAGGCTCGTCACTTTCGCCTGCAACCGCTGGGAGAAGGATATAAGCAACGACAAGACGGACATCATCGCTTTCAACGCCTATCCCGGCACGATTCCCTGCCGCCCGGGCGAGCCTGACGACCTGCGGCAGATCGTGGCCGATTCTCCAACGGCCGGTTTCAACACGATAGTGCGCCGCTTCCGCGAGAGATTCCCCGACAAGACGATAATCGTCTCGGAATCCGGCTGCGCCGGGTTGTACGGGCTTCACGACGAAGGCGCGGGCTGGATGAGCGAGGAGTTCCAGAACGAGTATCTTGCGGACATCCTCGGCACTCTCTGGGCCAATCCTGATGTTGCAGGCTACGCCGTCTGGCAGCTCAACGACAACAGAACCTACCACCGCAACAGCCGCGACCAGCCGGCGAAGCAGATGGGAGGCTTCAGCATAGCAGGGCTGTATGACGTGCAGCGGCGCGCGAAGAAGTCCGTGGAGACTGTACGACACTACTTCGGCTTGAAGTAGCGCGGGCAGGTCGCACGAGGCGGGTGAAAAATGATATAATACCTTGACACACACGCCGGGGAGTTCCTCGGGAAGACGCAAAGGAGCTTTAATGAAGAAGATGAACATGGTCGTGGCGCAGTCGGGCGGACCGTCGATGGTTATAAACCAGTCCCTCGTCGGCGCCGTCATGGAGGCGCGCAGATCGCCTCGGATCGGCCGCATTCTCGGCGCGCGCCATGGTCTGCTCGGGATTCTCGGCGGCGACTACGTCGATATGCGCAGGCTTTCGGCGAAGAAGCTGGAGGCGATCGCCGCCACGCCTTCCTCCGCGCTCGGGAGCTGCCGCAGAAAGCCCGACGCGACCGACTGCCGCGCAATCTTCGAGTCCTTCCGCAAGCTTGACGTCGGCTACTTCTTCTATATAGGCGGCAATGATTCGGCCGACGCCGCGCGCATCGTTGCGGAAGAGGCCGAGAAGGAGAACTATCCTCTTGTCGTCTACCACATACCGAAGACGATCGACAACGATCTTAGAAGCTGCGACCACACGCCCGGCTTCGGATCGGCGGCTCGTTTCGTCGCGTGCGCGATAAAAGGCGACGATCTAGACAACCGTGCGCTCGGCGGTGTGAAGATTGATGTGATAATGGGGCGCGATGCAGGATTTCTCACGGCGGCGTCGGCCCTCGCGCGCGTCCGCGAAGACGACGGCCCTCACCTCATCTATCTGCCGGAGGTTCCGTTCTCGGCGGAACGGTTCGTCCGCGACGTGAAGGCGGCGATGAAGAAGTTCGGCCGTTGCGTCTGCGCCGTTTCGGAGGGAATCCGCGGCAGGGACGGCGTGCCGATCGGCGCGAAGCTAGGGTCGGGCGAGCGCGACAGTCACGGCAATGTGCAGATGTCCGGTACAGGCGCGCTCGGCGATGCGCTCGCGCGCCTGCTCAAGGAGAAGGCCGGCGTCGCGCGCGTCCGGGCCGACACCTTCGGCTATCTGCAGAGGTCTTTCCCCGGGATCGCGTCCGAAACCGACAGTCGCGAGGCGTTCGCCGCCGGACAGTGCGCGGTCGCGGCCGCGCTCAAGGGCGATCTTTCAAAAGGGACTGTCGCCATACTGCGCGCGAAGGGGCGCAGATACGAGGCGGCTTTCGCGCCGCGGCCGATAGCCGAGGCCGCCAAGTACACGAGAAGCGTGCCGAAGGAGTTCATCGCGAAAAACGGCCATGACGTGACGCGTGCGTTCATCGAATACGCCAGGCCGCTCGTCGGGGAGCTGCCCGAGACGGCGGTTCTGTGAAAAGATGGAGGATGAGGGAGGCTTGACATGATAGAGTTCACCGAAGGTCAGAGAAAGACGGTCGCAAGCGGATTGACGGTTCTGTCGCTTGCGGCGGTCTTCGCGTTCGTCGGCGTGGTTGCATGGCTGCTTCTCAAGGTGCTTGCGCTCGCTGCGCCTGCGATAGTGCCGCTGGCGCTGGGGCTTTTCCTTTCGATGTTCTTCAAGCCTTACTACATCTTCTGGAAGGGACTGGTGCGCAATTCTACGTTCGCGCTCGTCGTCATGCTGGCGACGGTGCTCGTGCCGCTCGGGCTTCTTCTGTGGTACGCCGGCGCGGTGCTGACCGACCAGGCGCTCAACCTCATGCGCCAGGCGCCGCAGCTCATCGCGCAGGCGACGGAGTGGTTCCGCCAGACGTTCCCGCGCGGCAAGGCGCTCCTTGACCAGCTGGGTGTTCCGTACGAGAACCTCGGCGAGCTTTATACGGTATACGGTCCTACGGCGCTTCGAGCGGGAACCGGTGCGCTAAAGCTTCTTGGCGGCGTGGTGACGGCGGTGCTTACGCTCGTATTTTTCGTATTCTTCCTCACGACGCGGGCGCGTCGGGGCGGCGAGGTTGCGGACGAAATGCTCTTTCTGAAGTCCGGCACACGCCATTTCGTCGCCGTGCAGATCGACACGTTCTTCGACATCCTCGTAAGCTTCTTCCAGCGCCAGACGGTCATCTGCCTTATTGAAGGCTGTCTCTACGGCGCGGGCTTCGCGCTCGTCGGCCTGCCCTACGGTTTTCTAATCGGCTTCGCTCTCGGCGTCCTCAATCTTGTGCCGTTCCTCGGCTCGCTGGTGTGTCTGCCGGTCGCGCTGCCTATGGCCTATTTCGTACACGACGGCTCGCTCACGCGCCTTGTGCTCGTGCTCTGCGTGTGGGGCGCGGGGCAGATACTGGACGGCTATGTCATAACGCCCAGAATACAGGGCAATCGCACAGGCCTCGGCTACGCAGGGGTTATATTCAGCTTCATATTCTGGTCGACGCTGCTCGGGCCGCTTCTCGGCATGCTGCTGGCCATACCGCTCTCCGCCTTCTGCGTGGTTCTTTGGCGCGCGCTCAAGGCGACCTACCTACGGCCAAACGCATGACACGCAAGACCATCCGCAATGTTTGAAGGAACAGTTTTCGGGAAACTCGACCAGAAGCTCCAGCATGCCGTCGCAGACGCCGGCTACAAGACGCCTACGCCCATACAGGAAAAGGCCATGCCTCACGTCCTCGACGGACGCGATCTCATAGGGTGCGCTCAGACAGGGACCGGGAAAACGGCCGCGTTCATGCTGCCCATCCTGGACCATCTCGTCAAGGTGCGTCGCCCGCGCCGCATCGGCCACCCTCGCGCGCTTGTCCTTTCACCTACGCGCGAGCTCGCCGCGCAGACCGCAGAGAACGTGCGCGCGTATTCAAAATACGCCGGTCTGCCTTTCGCCTGCGTGTTCGGCGGAGTGAGCCAGTTCGGACAGGTGAAGGATATAAAGAAGGGTGCCGAAACCGTCATCGCCTGCCCTGGACGTCTGATCGACCTCATGACGCAGGGAATCATATTTCTCGACCAGGTTGAATGCTTCGTCCTTGACGAGGCCGACAGAATGCTCGACATGGGCTTCCTGCCGGATATCAAGCGCATCATTTCAAAACTGCCCAGGAAGCGCCAGTCGCTCTTTTTCTCGGCGACGCTCTCGCCGCAGATCATGAAGCTCGCCGGCGAGCTTGTGCACGACCCTGTGCAGGTTTCCATCTCTCCCGAGACGCCGACCGTGGAGAAGATCAACCAGAAGGTGATGTTCGTCGAGAAGTCGCAGAAGGACATGCTTCTCGTCTATCTGCTCAAGGCGCACCCCGAGTGGACGCGTGTTATCGTGTTCACCAAGATGCGCCACGGCGCCGACCGCATACTGAAAAAGCTTCTGCGCGCCGAGGAGAAGTGCGCGGCGATACATTCCGACAAGACGCAGAACCAGCGCACGCGCGCTCTGGACGGATTTCGGAAGGGGACCGTTCGCGTGCTCGTGGCGACGGATATCGCAAGCCGAGGTATAGATGTGCCGGACGTCTCGTGCGTCATCAACATGGAACTGCCTCTTGAGACCGAAAGCTACGTCCACCGCATCGGCCGCACGGCGCGCGCCGGCGAGAGCGGCGCTGCGATAAGCTTCGTGACGGCCGACGAGCGCGGTCAGCTCAAAGCGGTCGAGCGCTTCATAAAGAAGACGATTCCCGTCGACCGCGACCAGCCTTTCCACGCCTCGTCGCCGGACGGCGGCCGCGCAAACGGGCGCGAAAACGTCCGCTCGCAGGAACAGTGGATCCATCCCGCGAACCGCAACCGCACCAACCGCAAGCGCCAGAAGCACAAAAGCTTCCTCGGCCGCCGCCAGCCCGACTTCGGGCAGAAATAACGACGCGAGGGGACGGGGCGCAGACCTATGTACTACACCGAAACTCCAGAGGGAACGGTCTTGAATGTCAAGGCGCAGCCGCGCTCGTCGAAAGCCGGCGTCGACGGACTTTTCGGCGATGCGGTGAAGGTTCGCATGCGCTGCGCACCGGTAGACGGCAAGGCCAATAAGGAGCTTGTCGATGTTCTGTCGGATGCATTCGGCCTGCCCAAGTCGTCCGTAGTGATAAGAAGCGGCGAAACGTCGAAGACGAAACGCGTTCTTCTCGCTGGGTTCAAGGATGTCGCGCTTCTGCGAAAGGTGTGCGAGCGGTGAGGACGGTCCTGTGCGATGAAGAAGGCCTTCGCGTGGCCGCGGAGGTTCTGCTTTCGGGAGGCGTGGCCGTGATCCCCACGGATACCGTCTACGGCCTCGCGGCCCACCCGCGCTTCCCGGACGCCGTGGACAGGCTCTATACAATAAAGGCGCGTTCGCAGGCGAAACCGATAGCACTCCTCGCGAGCGACGCCGACGCTGCGGAGGCGTTTGTCGGAGGCTTCCCGCCGGCGGCGAAGGCGCTTGAGAGGCATTGGCCTGGCGCGCTTACGATCGTCGCGGGAGGTGAAGGGCTGCGCGTTCCAGATCACGGGTGGACGCGCCGCCTCATCGCCGCGTGCGGCGGCGTGCTGCGCGTGACGAGCGCGAACCTCTCGGGGAGGCGCCCGGCGACGGATGCGCCGCAGGCGCTTGCGGATGTAGGACTGTCGGCGGATATAGTCGTTGACGGCGGCGTAAGCCCGGGCGGAGTGCCGTCCACGGTTGTGAAGGTCGGCGGAGGCGGACTGGAGGTTCTGCGCGAGGGCGCGGTGCATGTCAAGCCTGTGCGGGCGGCAGAGAAGGAGGAGAAATGAAAGCGAATATGCCGGTTGTGATTCTTGCCGCGGCTGCCGTGGTTGCCGCGGTGTGCGAGGGTGCTGTGGAGAAGTTCGACGAAAACATGGCCGCGCCCGGCGTTGTCGTCACGAACGGCTTGAAGTGGATCGACGGCCGCCTTCTGCCGATTGAAGGGCGTGCTTTCGATGATGTGGATCACTGGTACGACAGGCTCCCGTCGAACGTGACGAGCAACGTGAACGAGGGCGTCCGCAGCATGAAGCACCACACGTCGGGGATGCAGTTCCGCTTTTCGACGGACTCTAAGAAGCTCGTCTTCAAGTGGGTTCCATACAACGGCGGATGGATGTCGATGGATCACATGCCGAAATCAGGTATGAGCGGAATCGACATATACCGCTTCGACGAGCAGAAGGGGCGCTGGCTGTATGTGAAGACAGGCCGAATCTCCAAGCCGTCGGGCGCGCAGCTGGAGCTGCCGTGGACGCCCGGCACTCCGTGCACGGTGAATCTGCCGCTCTACAACGGCGTGAAGGAGTTCACTCTCGGCGTCGAGCCTGGTGCGTCGGTCGAGCCGCTCGGCCCGCGCAGAAGCGGCGTCAACAGGCCTGTGGTGTTTTACGGGACCTCGATCACGCACGGCGGCTGCGCATCGCGGCCTGGAATGGGTTTTGTGAACATCATCGGCCGTGAACTTGACGTGCCTGTTGTGAATCTCGGTTTTTCTGGGTCGGGCGTGATGGAGTTAGAGATGAGCGAACACCTCGCGCGCATCGACGCCAGCTGTTATGTTCTGGACTGCCTGCACAACATGCGGCTTTCGACGGACACAACATCGCGCCCCGGACGCAACATGGACGAGAACTACGAGCCGTTCATACGCAACCTGCGCGCAAAGCGCCCGGATGTGCCGATCGTCATGGCAGGACAGTGCGACGTATACTGTGCGGCACCTACAGCCAAAGACCTGCTGCTCAAGGAGATATACGACAAGCTCGTGGCGGAAGGCTGGAAGAATATCGTCTATCTGCCGAAGGACGGCATGTATCCTGACGATCTCGAGGGAACGGTCGACGGCGTGCATCCCAATGATTACGGGATGAAGAGCCTCGCCAGGGCATATGGCGCGGCGGTTGCCCGCGCTCTAGGCCTGCCGCCGCGTTGACGAGTGTCGCTGCCCCGTTCCTGTCTGAAATATGGTATAATACAGGCTGTATGAAAGACAACCTATGCCTTTTCTGCGCGTTGTCCGTTATTGCGGCTTTTTCATGTCTTGCGGATGATGCAAAAAAGAGCGGCGACACGATGACCGTTGCGCTGCCTGGCGGAGCCACCATGGAAATGGTCTGGTGTGCGCCTGGTTCGTTCGTAATGGGCAGCCCCGAGGATGAATCGGGCCGGTTCGCCGACGAACCTCAACGCAATGTATCCATAACCAAGGGGTTTTGGATAGGCAAGTACGAAGTGACGCAGCGACAGTGGGCCAGCGTAATGCGAGACAATCCTTCGCGATTCAAGGATCTCGACGCCCCTGTCGACAACGTCTCGTGGCACGATTGCGAGACGTTCGTGCGCAAGGTGAATCTTGCTTTGGGAGGTTGGGCGAGACTGCCGACCGAGGCGGAGTGGGAGTATGCGTGTCGCGCAGGCGCATCCGGTATGCCCGATGTGAACGAGGTGGCGTGGTACGATTCGAACAGCGACAACCAGACGCACGAGGTTGGGATGAAGACCCCTAACGCATGGGGACTTTATGATATGCGCGGGAACGTCCTGGAATGGTGCAACGACTGGTATTATGTTCCGAAGAAGGCGGCAGCGGTCGATCCGATGGGACCTCCATCAGGTTCGTTCAAGGTGCTTCGCGGCGGATGCTGGTTCTTTTACGACAGGGATTGCCGCACGGCCTACCGCCTGAAGCGCGAGCCGAACCTGCGTAACTGCATATTCGGTTTTCGCATGGCGTGCTCCAATCCTGCGGCCATGTAGCCTGTTTGTCTGCGCGATATCAAAGGTTGCATCACATGAACGTAAAGACAATCGTCGTCCCACTCCTCCTCTCCGCCTGCGCCGCCGGATGCTTCAGCCTGTCCTCTCCATACGACTACGCCGAGAACTGGGTTATCCGGGAAGATCCAGTGCGGGATTTTGCCGTTCCTGCGGATGTGTTCTATGTCCAGAGCCTGCTTTATACGAACACTGTGTCCGCCTCGCATATTCATGCGCATGCCAAGGGCGAGGTAGGGAACGGCAGATTTGCCGGGATTGCGCGTGTGTTCTCTCCGCTTGTCGCCAATCCTGAAGACCTTGAACTTGCACTTGACTGGTATTTCAAGTACCATCACGAGGGCCGACGCCCGTTTGTGTTCATAGGCGAGGGCGAGGGCGGTGCAATGCTAAAAGCGTATGAAGAGGAGAACTCCAAGCGCCTGCTGAAAGACGGGCTTGTCGCCAGCTTCTACCGGGAGATTCCCGACAGCGGCTTCGTGACGGACGGAATGGTGGAGGAGATCAAGCAGGCCATCGCCAGAGCTCGGTACAAAAACATATGGGGTCGCGACATGTCGGCCGCCATGCAAAACAAGTGAGGCCGTCTGCCATGTCCGGTGTTTTTGATTGTTTGCGGAGGATCAAGCGCCTGGCGTCCGACGCGCTTCTGAATATGCGGCTGCGCGTGGAGGCGGGCAGAGCCTTCCGCTACGACAAGGAGCAGTTCATGGCGAATGCCGGCGCGCTCCATCTCGACCGCAAGGCAGCCTCACGCGCCGAGATAGTGATGGGCTACCACGTTCTCGAGAAAGGTCTTACCATGCCGCGCAGGCGCCTTGGTTTCGGGAAGGGCGCGGTCGTTCACCTGATAAATCTAGTAAACTCGTTCGAGCGACGTTTTGGATGCGACGATCCGCAGGTCTGCCATGCGGCAGGCGTTCTTCGTGCCTATCGCGAGCTGCACCGCGACTGGCCGGAGTCCATGCCTAGGCTGGACGCTTTTCTCGCGGCGCACCCGCATGCATCTGCCGCGCGCCAGCCGCATGTGAGGCGCGACGATTTCTTCGCCGCCCGGCGCGCGCCGTTTGACGAATTCGCTGCGTCGCGCCATGTTGTGCGCCACTTCGCGGGTCCGGTGCCGCGCGCGACAATCGAAGCCGCCGTAGACCTTGCCATGACAGCCCCCAGCGCTTGCAACCGCCAGCATGCACGCGTGCATGTCGTAGACGATCCTGTCCTTCGCGATAAACTGTTTGCATTGCAGGGCGGAACGCGCGGATTCGGTTCAACTGTCGACAAGGTGATCGTCGTCACGGCCGATTTGTCGTCTGTCCGCTGGGCGTGGGAGCGCCACGACTGCTATGTGAACGGCGGCATATTCGTGATGAACCTCTGCTACGCGCTGCATTTCCACGGCGTCGCCCACTGCATTCTGCACTGGAGCGTCGCGCCGGAGGCCGACCGAGCCGTCCACGGACTTCTGGACATTCCCGCGAACGAGGCGATCGTGCAGGTTATCGCGTGCGGCGCGCCGCCTGAAGAATTCGACGTTGCAAGTTCGCCGCGTCTCGCCTGGAACGAAATTCTTACCTGGCACCGGGCGGCGAAGTGAAAACCTGCCTCTGCGTGCGAGGCGCCCGCAGACTTTGCGCCCGTAAGTCTGGCTGGAATATCCCCAGTTTTTGACC
>DGVK01000029.1 GCA_002395905.1 Verrucomicrobia bacterium UBA4286
ATTCCGCCGTGACGTAAAGCCTCTTCGCAAGCCGTACAAACGCGGGAATCGGATTGAAATGATCCTTGGAGTAGATGAGTTTGTAAGCCCAGGGATACGAGTCGACCAGAGACTCGACTTCAGGCGGGGTGCGCCTTGAGGTCGTCACGCAGAGCTGCGCGCCGCGGTTCGCGGCGAATATCTCGTCAAGCCGCGCCTTCGCCCATTCGACCGTCATCGTGGAGCACTTGTTCGGTCCGCCGACAATCACGCCGACAAGACTTTCCGTCGGCCCGGCGTAGCGCTCCTTGAAAGCGGCCACGCCCTTGTCGTAAAAAGCGGCGTCGTTGGCAACCAGATTCGCCGGTATCTCGACAACGTTCGGAAGGCTCGCAGGCCTGTCGAAAGACGGCGCAAGAATGCAGTTGAACGACGGCAGCCTGTAGCCTCGCGGATACAGCACCACGCCGCAACGCGCGCCGAGACGGCGCGAGAGAGCCTTTGCCGCGTAAAACGTCCCCGACCCGGTGCCGACGACCCATTTCGCCTCGCCCGGCTCTGCTCCAAAATCGAATAAAGCGGTCGTCCTTATGCCGAGCCGGTCCAAAAGATATGAAAGCGTCTTGTGCGCAGGCGATTTGAAGCGCACCGGCACAAGCCTCGCTTCCAGCCCCAGCGCCCGGACGAACGCCTTTGACTGGTTCTCATGCCCCGCTTTGCCGTCTGTAAGGATTATCGCCGTCATCACACACCCTTCGTGACAGAATCAGCCGGTGCAGTCTCAGACGGCGCCGCCGGCGGCGCGGCAGGCACGGCGGACGACTTTTCGGGCGAAAGTCCTGCAACATTCAACTTATCCAAAGATATTCGAACCGTTTTGCGACAGGCCGATTTGAGAAGCTCCTTTACCGCCGCGCGCATCTGGCGCTTGGCGACCCCCATCGGGGCTTTAATGGTGCAACCGGCGGCCTTGCGATGTCCGCCGCCGCCGAACTTCGACGCGAGGACGGTCGCGTCCCAGTCGCCGCGCGTGCGGATCGAGCAGCGCGTCTCCTTGGTGCGATCGGGAATCTGATAGAAGAAGAGGGCGATTTCGTTGCGCATGACGGAGCGCGGAATCTCGATCACGTCCTCTGCGTCGGCCTTCGTACCGCGGACGGCGCGAAAATCGTCGCGGTTGAGCGTAACTTCGGCGACCTTCCTGTTCTTCCATATATGAAGAGAACGCCAGGCAATCCGCTTGAGTTCTATGGCTCTGCGCGGGAAAGCCCCGTAGATGATGTCGTTTATAAGAGCCGTTCTCACGCCGTGCTTGAGGATGTCGCCGGCGGCGCGCATCGTCCCCGGACGCGTCGAATCGTAGGCGAAACGGCCGGTGTCGGTCACCAAGGCGACCCAGAGCGCCTCGGCCGAAACCTCGTCAAGCTTCCACTCCATCCACTTGGCGAAACGCCACACTATCTCGCCTGCCGATGACGCCTCGGGATCGATTATAGAGGCTTTGGCGAATTCTCCGGTCGAGGTCACATGATGGTCGAGGCATACGACCGGCAGTTTTTCGGCGATAGGGCGCACTTCGGGGGGGAGTCGGTCGAGCGCGCCGCAGTCGACTGCTATGAAGAGGTCGAATTTCTGGCGCTTCAGCTTACGCACGGGGATAAGCTCCTCTGTTCCGCGCAGAAAGCCCAGTTTCCCAAGTGCGTTCAGATCGGCAGTCGCGGCGGCGGCGTGCCCCGCGTTGTTCAGCATCCGCGCCATTGCAATCATCGAGCCGAGCGAATCACCATCGGGGCTCAAGTGCCCCGAGACGAGAATTCTCTTCGACTTTTCTATAAGCGCACAAGCCGCCTTGTAGCTCTCTCTTTCTCCTGCCATTGAGCGTGAAGTATATCATATTTGACCGGGAAGGTGAAGCCCCCTTCCGGAGCGAGGCGGAGCCGTAGACAAGATTACCTTAACATACGAAGATTAACCGTGTCTACCGTAACTGTCGTTTCACCGGCCTTGCACCAGCCTACTGCAGTATTACTGCGTATCACAAGACGCTTGCGCGAAAAAATCCTACAAAGCGACCGTTTTCGTCCCTCCCGCTTTCAAGGACATTTTCGGGAAGAAAAGCCCCGCTCATTTCGCCGACAAAGCCGCAATAGCGGCGAAAAATGGGGCAAGACTAAAAGACGGCTATCGCAATTCACCTTATGGCAGCCGTGCCACGGATTCCAGATTATCATGGTGCCGCCTCATCTGCCGAATTTCGCCTCCACAAGCTCCTCGCCTTGATAGCGAAGCTTCAACGAGAAGAAATCCTCGCGTTCGTCAAGAGCCTTGAGGAAGATTCGGTCGCCAGCCCACATCTTCTTCTTGAGCAGTTCCGCCTTTGGAAGCCACACAAGCTCGCCTTCGTCGCAATCTGCGAGTTCGCCTTCGAAAGCCGCGCAGGTGAAGAGATGCATGTATTCCGTCCCCCACTCGTCCGAGACGAAGGTGACAATGCCGCGAAAGCGGTATTCGGTCATCGTTAGGCCCGTCTCCTCCTTCACCTCGCGGAGTGCGCATTCCTCCGGGCTTTCGCCGTACTCGAACTTGCCGCCGACGCCGATCCACTTGTCCCCGTTTTCGTCATGTTCTTTCTTTGTGCGGTGCATGACGAGCCAGCAGCCATCCTTCTCAATGTAGCAGAGGGTCGTCAGACGAGGAACGTGGTGCAGTCGCAACAACGCGGCCTTCAGCATCTCATAACGTGCCTTCTTCTCCTCCTTGGCGAAATGCGTCTCGCGGCTCTGCGGGAAGTCCCGTGTATATTCAAGGGGATGGTCGAACTGCTCGCTCGTCAGGTCGAATACGGCATCGCCCACGACATTGAAGCAATGGTAGTTCCCGTCGCCGTTCGGCACGCCGTACACTTCGCCGCCAAAGATGGCCTGCACGAGAAACGCCGTAATGGAGCATTGCCCGCAGGTCGGATTTGACTCGCTCCATTTCTCCTGAAGCCGTGGTGCGCAGGTCTCCCGCCGCCAGCAGCCGAGCAGCAGCCGGTACAGACCGCCGAGCGACCCGACGAACGCAAACTCGCCGTTCGTCGGCTTCAAGTCCGAATGCTCGCATCCGTAGAACATCTCTTGTTGACCTTGTTCTGGATTAGACTTTTGCCTGCCGCACAGCCAGCACCTCGGCGATGTACACGATGTGCAAATCGGCGGCCGAGGAGTACCACTTCTCGAAGGGCGCGCGATCGATGAACGACGGCTACGACGGGCTTGCCCCACATCGTCCCCGCGAATCCCCAGCTCACGGTCATCGTGTTCCACTTCGCGGAGAAGTCTCCGCCAGTCAATAGAAACCATCCCTTGTCGAACTGCGCGAACGGTCTCGCGACGAATTCGGAAGGCTCAACCCTGTTCAACTCGTTTTCCATCTTATCTCCTTTTGCCTTTGCAAGAGCCCTGGGTGCGGCGAGTGCAGCAGCACCATCGCAACGACCCTTGCATGGTTCAATCCGACACTTCGGGCATTGCGATGAGGCGGATGCCCATCCTGCGAAGCTCCCCGTTGCGGCGGTCGACGAGTTCCGAAAGCTCCGTCTTGTCGGCGCTGCCCTTGGACGCCTGTTCGATTTCGTTGCAGGCTCGGTTGTAGATGGCGATCTCCTCGTCCTGGCGGGCGACGAGCCGGCGGCCGTACTGCTCGATTGTGCCGCCGGCCGTGACGAAGCGGCGAAGCTCGTCCTTCATGCCCTCGACCATCGCCTTTATCTGCCGCGCCTCCATGCCGTCGCTCTCCTTGGCCTCCACCTTGCGCTTCAAGGCCTCCTCAAGGGCGGCGACGTTCGTCGTGCGGACGGTCGCGGGAACGCCGGGGATCGCGAACGATGCGAGGAAACGCTCGCCCTCGTAGTCGAACACGTCAGACCAGCCCGTGCGGATGCCTTTCTCGATGAAGCCCTGGTCGCCGATGAGCTGGCGGCGAACCTTGGAGGTTATTGCGCCGGTGACGATTTCGCGGACATCGTCGTTCTGTTCGAGTTGGACGATATCCTTATGCTGGGTGAGAGCAATGGCTACTGACAATCCCAAAGCAAGAGTAAGGATGATAATCGCCAGCCCGCGTCCGCCGATGGCGGACATCTTGTTCCAAATCCCAGGCGCCGGATGGAGTTTGTACGGGCGGATGCCGCGCTTGTTCAGTTCCGAATAGGCGGCATCACGATTAGGCGCGGAGATCGTCAGACCCTCGCGCCTCTCGTTGTGATGCGTCGTATACGAATAGATGAACTTCACTCCGCTTTGCTTCCTCCGGGTTGGTTGGTATATATTTTACCATTTTTGCGGCTTCCCGAAAAGGAGGCGCGTTGCACATTTTTAAGCTTCTCCCATTGCGACCTGTTGTTTTCTCGCTGTTTACCAAGCCGTTTGAGGAACTTTTTGGCGAACTCGGCAGACATCCGCCATTCTGCCGCCTCTGCCAGAAGCCTTGCGAGGGCGAGGCGATGAAAACGCCGGCGGCGGGGGCCGTCGGCGTCGAGACGCATTTGTCTTCCCTACCAGCGCCAGCCGCGTCTTGGCGGCGGAGGTGGCGGAGGCGGGGGTGGCGGCGGGGGCGGTGGCATGCCCCAGTGGTGCGGGGGCGGAGGCGGAGGGGGCGGCATCCGCCATCCGTGGCGGTGGTGATGGTGCCGCTCGATGTTGCCACCTGGGATGTGGCCTCCCGGCTGCGCCATTGCGACGCCTGCGAATGCGACTGCGGCGAAGGCCGCGATGAGTTTCATCTTGTTCATTGTCGTGTTCCTTTCATCCTTTGCGCAAGCCCATTCTCGCGCTTACACAGAGTAAGGACGATCCGCTGGAACTTTCTGACAAAGTTTTCGGCGGAGCGAAAACAACGGCCAGACATGCTGATGCCGTGAGAAGCCCCGCTTGATTTTACCGTCGTGTCCAAGAGTAAACGCGTGTTCTGAAAGTAACCGCACGAAATTCAACTCCGATCGTTTGGGCTCTCGC
>DGVK01000226.1:0-6815 GCA_002395905.1 Verrucomicrobia bacterium UBA4286
GCTTGACGTTCGCGGGGATGTTCACCGTGTCGCCCTTCCTGAGCCGACGCGCCGGTTTGCCCCATTCCTGGTAGCAGCCTTCTCCCGCCGTGACAATGAGCATCTGCCCGCCGCCCGTCTTCGCGTGGTGGATGTGCCAGTTGTTGCGGCATCCCGGCTCGAACGTGACGCCGAACGCCGGCACCTGGTCGAGAGTCAGCTTGTGGAGGTAGCTGTTGCCGATGAAGTACTTGGCGTACGCCGTGTTCGGCTCGCCTACCGGGATAGGCGACCAGTCGGCGGGCAGGTTCGCGGGATCGCCCGGACGCTGCACGCGGCGCAGTATCGCGTCCGCCTGCGCGTCCGTCACGCCGTTCACCTTTCCGATGGCGATATGCGCCTTCATCTGCGGCTCCGTCTCGGGACGCGCAGCGAGCGCGGCGATTGTGACGATCTCGCGCGTGCGCCAGTCGACATTGACGCGCGCGAAGATGTCGCCGAAGAGATGCGTCTTCAGGTACTCGTCGAGCTGTGGATGGAAGTCGAAGAGCGCTCCCTTGACAGGTCCGCCGCAAAGCTTCGTCTGGTTCGCCGTGCCGATCTCCAGCGCTTTGTCGCCGAGCGAGCCGCGCGGCATATTCGCCGCAGGACCTTCCGCCGGCTTCGCCTCGCCCGCGACCTTCATCAGCGTCCCCGCCGCGTTGAGCGCGCGCGGGAACCCGCAGTACGCGTAGAGCTGTCCGACGAGTTCCTTCGCCTCGTTGAGCGTGAGCCCCGCGTCGAATCCGGCCCTGAACGCCGCGCCGAGCCTGTCCTGCTCGCCGCGCGCCGTCCACGCGCCGATGTCGACGATTGCCGTCTCCTTGGCGGTGAGTTCCGCCGCGTTTACCATCATTGCACTGGCCATTGCCATTCCTCCTATGATGAGTTTGTTCATTTCGTGTTTTCCTTTCTTTTTATCTCACGCGGAGAGGCGGAGAAGCGGAGATTTTTTCGGACGGACGAGGCCCTGAATAGTCTCTCACAATCCTCGCATAGCCATCTTTCAGTTTCTCCATGCCAAAGTTGACTAGAACTCCGACTTGAAGCCCCGTCACGGTCAAATATGTCTTAACTTGTTTGGCAAATACAGGATGCATCTGTTCGGTAGACTTAAGTTCAACAATGATCATCCCATCAACGAGCATATCCAATCTGAAGGCAGTATCCAGCACCGCCCCCTCGTATTCAAGAGATATGGGCTTTTGCCGTTCCACCTTATGTCCTCTCCGCTTCAGTTCCTCCGCAAGTAAGACCTCATAGACAGACTCCAGCATGCCAGGACCGAATTGCCTGTGAATCTTGATTGACGAATCAAGGATATCCCTTGTTATCTCGTTTTCCGTCATAATACAAACCTCCGCCACTCCGCAACTCCGCGTGAGAAAAGATCCACCGCCCTGCCGAGGCCGATGTGCGAGACATCTATATCTGTGTCGCCGAGTTTCACGTACTGCATGTTTCTGTCCTTTTTCGTAAGTTCTTTTTATCTCACGCGGAGAGGCGGAGAAGCGGAGATACGTTTCCTCTCCGCCTCTCCGCAACTCCGCGTGAGACATAACCGCTACAAACTCTGGCGGAATATCTCCGCAACCTCCTCTTCCGTGAGCTGCTTGTAGCCGCCGTCGAGCCGGAACGTCGCCTTGACGAGATCGGGGATCATCGCCTCGGTCGCGCCGAGTTCTGTGATGTTCATCGCGACGCCGATTTCGCGCATCCACGCCTCGAGCGCGGCGAGTCCCTCGTCCGCAATCTGGTCGTCGCTCTTGCCCTCCCCCGAGACGCCCCACACGTTCTTCGCGAAGCGGACGAACTTCTGGAGTCCGTACGGCTTGATGAGCCTGTAGTACGGAAGCGACACCGCCGCGAGCGTCATGCCGTGCGTCGCGTCCGTGAGCGCGCTCACGGCCTGGCCGAGCATGTGCACCTCCCAGTCCGTCGACTTGCCCATCGCGATAAGCGTGTTCAGCGCCCAAGTCGCCGTCCACATGATGTTGCTCCGCGCCTCGTAGTCCTCGGGGTTCTTCACCGCCGCGCGCGAGGAGACGACGAGCGAGCGCATCAGCCCCTCGGCGATGTAGTCGCTCGTGTTGTCGTCCGTTCCGCTGAAGTACTGCTCCATGATGTGGCTCATGATGTCGTAGATGCCGGACACCATCTGGCGGCGCGGCACGGTGAGCGTGAAGCGCGGATTGAGGATCGAGAACTTCGGGAAGACGGCAGGGCCGAACACCTTGCCGACCTTCAACTTCGCCGCATGGTTGGTGATGACGCTGCCGCCGTTCATCTCGCTGCCCGTGCCGACCATGGTGAGGACGCTGCCGACCGGGATGATGCGGCACGTCGGCTCCTCGAAGCGCGTGAAGTACTTCTGCCAGGGATCCTCGTCGCACCACGCCGAGACGCTCACCGCCTTGGCGTAGTCGATCGTGGAGCCGCCGCCGACGGCGAGGATGAGGTCGACGTTATTGGCCTTCGCCTTCGCCGCGCCGTCCATCAGCTTCTCAAGCGTCGGATTCGGCATTACGCCGCCGTCTTCGACAATCGTTTTCCCCGAGGCCTTGAGCACGGCGACGACCTGATCGTAGATTCCGTTTCTCTTGATGGAACCGCCGCCGTAGCACAGCTGGACCGTCGGACCGAACGCAGCAAGTTCGTCTTTGAGAAATTCCATGGCGTTCTCGCCAAAGTGCAGTCGTGTCGGGTTGTGGTATGTGAAGTTTCCGTTCATCGTTCTGTCTTCCTTCTTGATTTAGTTTTGCTTGTTGAAAATCAGCTTCATGCCGCTTTCATCGAGCGGCCGCATGGGCACGAGCTCAAGCGACTTTATCATGTGAGGCGTCCCCTCCTTGTACGCACGGAAGTGCGGCGTTGCGAGGTGCGCCCTGTACGCCTCCTCGCTGCGGTATATCTCCACAATACGGATGGAGGTCGGCGACTCCTTTTTCTGCATCGGGAAGATGCACACTACGCCAGGCTCTTTTGCCACGGATTCCGCACCGACGATTCTGGCCGCCGCAAGATATGCATCAAGCCATTCGGGGCGAACCTCTATTTCGGCTATTCTCGTCACCAACATGCTTCCCTCGCATTTCGCATTGACTTCCAGTCCAGCCTCGCCGCAGGACGCACATCCTGAGAACGCTGCCAACGACATGACGCACGCCGCCGCAAAGAGGCGCACCGCCGGCCGTTTTGTTTCGATTGCAGGCTTCATGATTCTCATGCTCCTTGGATATGACGCATGATCAGAACGAAACCTCTCGTCCGGTCTCACGGCGATAGCGCGACAGCGCGGAAGCCATGTCCGCAATGGCGGCCGAGCCTTCGCGCATGGCGGTTTCGTAATACCAGACCTTGAAGTCGATGCGGTCTTTGAATCTGGTCACTTCCTCAAGCTGTCGTGCAACCTCTTTGCTGTGGCGGCGCATGAGTTCAAGGCGCTTTGCGATGGTCTTGTCTCCGCGTGCCGTGAGCGAGACATATTCCTTGATCGCTTTGAGCGGCATTCCCGTCTTCTTGAGGCAGGTGACGAGGCCTATGGCCATGAGATTTTCCTCGGTGTAGACGCGGCGTGTGCTTTTGCGCCCGATGCCACGCAGCAGACCCTCGCGCTCGTAATAACGCAAGGTCTCCGCGTCATAGCCCGTCCGTCGCGCAGCCTCCGCGATTGTGTATGTCGCCCGATTTGCCTTTTCAGCCGTTTTCATGTTGTTGTATTATACCACTTTGAGTTAGCTCAAAGTCAATAGGCAATGCGGTGGTTGAAAACAGGGTCTATGAACTTGCTCAGGTAGAATATGTGGGCTGCATGCGCCTGCACACCATCGTGGCCCGCGTATTCGGCCCGCGCCGCCAGATGCAGATACGGGTCTTGCCATAGGAACGGTCGCGCAGAAGGTCCCAGCCCGGAGTCTCCTCGGCACGCTGCACAGCCGTCATCTCGGCGACGAACAGTCCGCCGGGCTTCACGACGCCGCGCTCTGCAAGCTTCGCAAGAACCGACGCATACCCCTTCTCCTCGCCGAGTGCATACGGCGGGTCGGCAAAGACGATATCAAATCCGGGCCCGTGATACGACGCTATATACCGGTAGGCGTCGCCCTTCACGATGTTCGCGCGCGACACAGGCGCAACCATTGCCGAGACGTTGCGCTTCAGCGGCGCGAGGTGGCGCGCATTCGCCTCGACGAACGTGGCCGACGCCGCGCCGCGCGAAATGGCCTCGAGCCCCACCGCGCCCGTCCCGGCGAAAAGATCCAGAAACGCCGCGCCCGCCATCTCGCACTGCAGGATGGAAAAGAGCGCCTCGCGAACGCGGTCCTGCGTCGGGCGGAGCGCCTCCGATTTCGGCACGAACAGCGTTCTGCCGCAAAACTCGCCACCGGCTATCCTCATTTCGCGGCGCCTTTCCTTTTCGCCGCCATGAACTCGTCATAGCCGCGATTCCTCAGCCTGCACGCGGGACACTCCCCGCAACCGCGCCCGGGGACGCCGTTGTAGCATGTAAGAGTATGGTTCTCTATGACTTCAAGTATTCCGAGTCTGTCGGCGAGAGCCCACTCCTGCGCCTTGGTCATATGCATGAACGGCGTCACGATGCGCACGGGAAAGTCCAGAGCGAAACGCATCGCCTTCTGCTGCGCCTTTATAAACACCTCGCGGCAGTCGGGGTAGCCGGAGAAATCCGCCTCGGACACCCCCGTGTATACATCCTTCGCACCGAGTTCTTTGGCCCACACCCCGGCGGCAAGCAGGAAGAAGGCGTTGCGGCCTTCGACGACCGTATTGGGGCACTTCGCGCCCTTCTTGCGCTCGATCGTCCCCTCTTTCGACATGAGAGCGTTGCTGGTTATGTGACGGTAGAAGTCGAGTCTCACGACCTTGTGTGCGGCGACCTTGAAGCGCTTCGCCAGAGCGCGTGCGAATCTAGTCTCGAGCGCGTGGCGCTGACCGTATGAAAACGTTATCGCCGCGACTTCGTCCGCGCCATGCTTCGCGACGGCAAGCGCAAGAGCCGTCGCGCTGTCCTGTCCGCCAGATAGAACGACAACCGCCTTCACGGCCTGTACTCCGCAGAGCTGTCGGCCGTCTCCCACACCTTTACGGCCGAGAGTCCGGAAATCTTCGGCGCCAGCGCGTCGAAGAAATACCGCGCAAGATTCTCCGCCGTGGACCTGAACGGCAGAGCGACCGTTCGCATGCCATGCTTCTCGACGACCGCCGCAATCTCGCGCTCGCCCTCGCTCTCCGTTGAGTAGACGAAGGCGTGGTCGAAACGGTCGCATATCGTCTCGGTCGCGACGGCCTTGAGATCCTTGAAGTCTATCACCATGTCGTTGCCTTCGCTCGCGTCGGTCGCCATGGAAACAGACACGTCCACCCTGTACGTGTGGCCGTGGAGATTCTTGCACAGCCCCTGGTGGTTGGTGAGGATGTGGGCCGCATCGAACTTCACGGTCTTGGTAACTGTCGTCATAAACTCATTTCCCTTTCTGCTGCGGACCCTGCGAGCGCGTAAGGAATTTGGACAGCCCTACGAGCGCGCACGTGAACATGAGCATGAGCGTCGAAAGGGCGAAGACCGACGGCAGGTTCTTGGAATGCTTTGTCATCGAGCTTACATAGGTCGGGAAAGTGTTGGTCCCGGCGCCGTTCACGAACGACGTTATGACCACATCGTCGATCGACAGCGTGAACGCGAGAAGTCCGCCAGCGATTATGCCCGGCATCAGTATCGGAAGCTCCACCTTGAAGAACGTGTACCACGGCCCGGCGCCGAGATCGTAGGCGGCCTCGACAAGCCTGTCGTCGAAATCCTGCAGTCTCGCGAGAATCGTCATCACAACGTAGGAGACGCAGAACGTGACATGGGCTATCAGTATCGTCCAGAAGCCGCACTCCACGTTCGCCGCGACAAACAGCATGAGAAGCGAAATGCCGATCAAAATGTCGGGCATGACGAGCGGCGTGTAGACAAGCGCATGATGGATCGACTGCAGACGGTCCTTCCAGCGGTGGAGCGCGAGCGCGGCGGTCGTTCCTATGACACATGATATGAGCGTGGCGATCCCGGCGATCGTGAGCGACAGCCAGAAGCTCTGCATCAGCGCCTTCACCGAATAGTGGCTGGAGAATATCTGCGAATACCACTTGAGCGAAAAGCCTATAAAGCGCCCCTGCGCGTCGGTGAACGACATAGATATTCCGTTGGGTATGAACCCGTAGACCACGACAAGGATTATCGGCACATACAGGAACGCCAGCACGAACGCCAGCACAGCGGCGGAAAAGAACGACCGCTTCATCGCGCGCCTCCCTCGCCCGCACGGGCCGCA
This sequence comes from Verrucomicrobia bacterium UBA4286, assembly GCA_002395905.1. Taxonomy (GTDB): domain Bacteria; phylum Verrucomicrobiota; class Kiritimatiellia; order RFP12; family UBA1067; genus UBA1067. The sequence continues at coordinate 6,357 of DGVK01000226.1, forward strand.
CGCGTCTCGACGCGCCTCCTGTCGCGCACATCCTGCCGCGACTTCCACCACATCGCCGCACCGAGCGGCACGAGGACGGATACCGCCATCAACGTCGCCAGCGCGGACGCATGCGGGATGTTGCGGTTCTGTATCGCCCGCATGAATATCTTGTTGCCGATAAGAACACAGTTTGTGCCGCCAAGCATCTGCGGGATGACATAGGAGCCTATCGCAGGGATGAACACCATCAATATCGCCGACACGATACCCTGCCGTATTCCCGGCACGAATATCTTTCTGAAGGCGTAAAAGCCCCTCGCCCCGAGGTCGCGCGCCGCCTCCAGCAGCGCGAAGTCGAACTTCTCCGCCGCCGTGTATATCGGCATTATGGCGAAGGGCAGGAACGAATACACCGACACGAGCACTACGGCGGAGTCGGAATCCAGAATCGTCGACGTGGCGGGATCGACATGGCCC
>DGVK01000226.1:6875-12484 GCA_002395905.1 Verrucomicrobia bacterium UBA4286
CCCGCCGACGCAAGCCCCGCCCATACGAGGAAATTCTGCGCAACGCCCGGCAGCCAGTCGAAAAGCCACTCGCGAAACTCAAGCCACACCAGATAGCACGACTGGAGCCATCCGTCAGGGTGGAGCATCGTCTTCCACGCGAAGACTCTCACAACGAAGCTTGTCCAGAAAGGCAGCATGATCGAACCCGCGACGATCGCGCGCCACCGCTTGTTCATGCGCGCTATCGCGTAGGCGCAGGGCAGGGCGAGGACGATGCACCAGAACGTGACCTCGAACGATATCTTGAGCGTGTTCCATACGATAGCCGGGTAGTCTGGATCCACGAGCTCCCGCCATGTATCCATGCTCCATTCGCCGACACCGCCGTTCGCGGTATGGCCGTGGAAGGTGAACGCGAGAACGATAAGCGCAGGCACCGCGAAAAACAGCGCCAGCCACAGGAAGCTCGGCAGCGTTATGAGCCACTCGGCCTTGCGCGAACGAAGAGGGTTGGAGGTCATTGCACCTCCACCATGTAGCCGTCGTCGGGATGCCACCAGACGAACACATCGTCATTCCACGTGATGGGCTCCTGGTCGAGGAGGAAGCGCGAATGAGGCTTTAGCGCGGCGATCCGAAGACCCGACGACTCGATCCAGTATTTAGTGTATACGCCCTGGTAGACAATGTCCTTCACCGTAGAGGGGAACACGTTGATCGACGCGCCCTTCTCTGGGAGCGGCGGCGCAAGGGTGACGCGAATCTTCTCTGGCCGCACGGAGAGATCGACCTTCTGGCCGACCTTGAGCGACTTGTCGTTGAACGCCTTGATCTGCGGGAATCCCTCGACTGCCAGATAGCAGTAGTCGCCCTCCACGGCGGCGATCTCGCCCGAAAAGAAGTTCGTATCGCCTATGAATGACGCGACAAAGCGCGACGCAGGCGCCTCGTATATCTTCGCAGGGCCGTCGAGCTGCTCGACTGTTCCCTTATTGATGACGGCGATGCGGTCGGAAAGCGACATCGCCTCGCCCTGGTCGTGGGTGACGTACAGGAATGTTATGCCGACCTGATCGTGGATCGTGTCCAGCTCGAGAAGCATGTGCTGGCGCAGTTTGAGGTCGAGCGCCGCAAGAGGCTCGTCCAGCAGGAGCACCTGCGGACGGTCCACCAGCGCGCGCGCTATGGCGACGCGCTGCTTCTGCCCGCCGGAAAGCTGCGACGGATACTTCCACGCCTGATCGGAGAGCTGGATCATCTCCAGTATCGCATCAACGCGCTCCTCTATCTCGACTTTCGGCTTCTTGGCGAGTTTGAGCGAGAACGCGATGTTGTCCCAGACCGTCATCGTCGGGAAGAGCGCGTAATTCTGGAAGACCGTGTGTATTCTGCGCTGGTTGGGCGGCAGGTCTGTTATGTCGCGCCCTTCCAGATATATGCGCCCGGAATCGGGCCGCTCGAACCCACCGAGCATCCTGAGGAGCGTCGTCTTGCCGCATCCCGAAGGCCCAAGCAGCGAGAAGAACTCGCCCTTGTTCACGGTGAGCGACACATCGTTCACCGCTGTCAACGCGCCGAAGCGCTTTGTCACATGGTCGAAAACCAGGAATTCGCTCATTTCAGCTCCACTACCCTTCCTCCGTTCAAACGGGATTCCTCGGCGGCAAACGCCATGAGATGGCTCTCAAGCGCCGCCTCCGTGCAAGTTTTCATCGCCGCGGCGTCGCCGCTTCTCACGAGGCGTATCGCCGAACGCACCAGATTGAAGTCGCCGCCGCCGTGCCGCGACGGATTAGTCTCGCGCAGGGCGAACGGCTCGCGCGACGGATCGAGATCGGCGTCGGCGCTCCCGAAGCGGCATATGTGCAGCCGCTCGCCGTCGCCGACGATCTCGCCACCCGTGCAGCTTATGCGCGTCGTGCGGACGTTCCTCTCGGTGTAGCCCGCCATGACCAGGCTCACGGTCGCGCCGCCCTCGAACTCCATGTTAACGACCTGATGGTCAGGGACGTTGTTGTCGCAGGCATAGACGCACCGCCCGAACGGCGACTCATTGACGATGCGCTCCATGGCTTCGCGCGAAGTGTCGGCAAACATGTAGCCGAGGCGCTCGCCGTACTCGAGATACATCTTGCACGCGCTCCATATGCAGGCGCGCTCGATCTGGCGCGGACAGTCCGCGCAGCGGTCGGCCGCGCCGGCCGGTCTGTTCTCGGGACGGAACAGCCTCAGCGACCCGAAGCTCGACACCCGCCTGCACCTGCGCCCGAGCCACCATGCGAACAGATCGAAATCGTGCGAGCACTTCTGAAGAATGATCGGCGAAGACCGTTCGGAATTGGACCAGTTCCCGCGGCAGTGCGAGTGGGCGATCTTGAAAAACCCAACCGACTCCTGATGAGCGATCGACACGACCTCGCCAAGTTCGCCCGAGTCTATTATCGCTTTGATATGCGCGAAATAGCTGGTATATCTGAGGACGTGGCCGGTCGCTACAAGAAGCCCCTTCGCTACCGCCGAGGCTATGATCTCGCGGCAGTGGGCCTCGGTGCGAGCGATCGGCTTTTCCAGCAGAAGATGATAACCCGCGTCAAGCGCGGCCATTGCGGCCTCGTAATGGAGCGCGTCTGGAAGCGTGACGAAAACCATGTCGGCTTCGGGCCGCGCGGCCAGGCATTCACGCCAGTCGCGCCAGTAGCGCGGCGCGGGAATCGTCTCTGCATGTTCCGGATCGGCAACGCCGACGATCTCAAGCTCGCCGGGATGCTCCAAGGCGAAAGCGGCATAGGCACGGCCTCTGTAGCCCGCACCAAGCACGACTGCCCTTATCGGACGCATCTCTGTTTTTTCCATCGGCTGTGATTATACCATAAATCATATCCGCCGCACAAACTCACGGGCGTGATCGGACAAAACCGAGGACTCCGCAATCCGGCCCCACGAGATACGACCTCTCTATCGCAACGTGCACATACCTCTTCGCGCCTTCGACCGCGTCGGCGAGGCCGCGCCCCAGCGCCAGTTCGGCGGCAAGCGCCGCCGCGAGCGAACAGCCTGTGCCGTGAGTGGAGACAGGATCCTTGACCCATGTCATCGAAAACTCGCGCGTCTCGTGCCCGTCGAAAAGCACGTCCACCGCCGCACCTCCGTCACCGTGGCCCCCCTTTACCAGCACCGCGCAGCCGTATGTCCCGGCGATGCGCCGCGCCAGCTCGGCCGCACGAGCGGCGCTGCCCGCGCGCTGGACTTCGGGCGACATCTCGCCGCCGCAGAGCGCTTCGGCCTCGGGGAGATTCGGCGTCACGAGCGTCGCGAGCGGCATGAGCCGACGCTTGACAGCCTTCATCGCCGACTCTCCTATGAGCCGCGCGCCGCTCGTGGAGATCATCACAGGGTCGATGACCTTCGATATCTCGGGATGTGCTGAGAGACGGTCGGCTATCGCCTCTATCGCGGCCTGGTCGGAGAGCATCCCGGTCTTCAGCGCAGCTATGGAATACACTCCGAGCACTGAGTCCAGCTGAGCCGCGACGAAATCTGCAGGCACTGCATGTATGGCCGAAACACCGAACGGATTCTGCGCCGTGAGCGCGGCGAAGACGGTGCAACCATGAAGCCCGTAGGAATGGAACGCCCTTAGATCGGCCTGCACGCCGGCATTCCCGCCGGAATCGCTCCCCGCAATCGTCAGGCAGCAGGGCTTGATGTCTGTTTCACGCAACGCTTGTTCCATTTCCATCTCCCTCGGCTTGGCGGAAGGTGAGGGATTCGAACCCCCGGACCCTTTCGAGTCAACGGTTTTCAAGACCGCCGCGTTCAACCACTCCGCCAACCTTCCGCGAATTTCAAGTGTGTATTATATCATATAAGGCCGCCGATGATAACTAGAATTATCATCGCGGGCACGACATAACGAAAAACAGGTCTGGCCCAGCCGGGCAGCGCCGCACCGCGTCCAGCCGAGGCCTCATCGCGAAACCCCTTCCATCCCCAGCCAAAACCGCACGAGACGAAAAGCGCAAGCGACAGCCCGCCGAGCGGGAGCCAGAACTTGCTGAATACGAAATCCTCCACATCAAGCGCGCCGTCGACGAACACGCACGGCAGCGAAAGCAGCGCGACTGCAGCGCCGACGATGATCGACACCGCCACGCGGCCGAAGCGGCGCGACATGTCGAGGAGCCCCCCTATGAGACATTCAAAAACGGCGATCACGGTTGTAAGCGCGGCCAGCGAGAGGAAGATGAAGAAGGCGGCCCCCCACACGCGCCCGCCCGCCATCGCCCCGAAAACCTTGGGAAGCGCGACGAAAATAAGCCCCGGCCCGGCCGCGACGTCCACATCGTACGTCGCGCACGCAGGGAAGATCACAAGTCCGGCCGTGAACGCGACAAACGTGTCGATGGCTATTATCCAGAAGCTCTCCTTCACAAGAGACTCTTCACGGCCTATGTAGCTGCCGAAGATCGTCATCGCCCCCACACCGATAGAAAGCGTGAAGAACGCCTGGCCCATGGCGTCGAACACGACGCGCCCCGGGTGCTCGAGAAGAGGAGTCCAGTCGGGCTTGAGGTAGAACGCGAGTCCTTTCGCGGCACCGTCGAGCGTGACGGCCTTAGCCGCGAGAACGCCCATCAGCGTAAGAAGCGATATCATCATCCACTTCGTCACGCGCTCCACTCCGCGCTGGACGCCGACGGCGCAGACCGCCGTCGCCAGCGCGACAGCGACAAGCATGAACGCCAGGCACGCGGGCTTGTCCGCCATGAGCGCGGAGAATTCGCACGGCACGCCACGGCACGCATAGTCGGCGGCGAACTTTATGAGCCATCCGGCGACATCGGTGTAGTATATCATGAGCAGCATATTGCCCGCGAACACGACGAGTCCTACACGCCCCCACCAGACGCCGCCAAGCGTCCTGAACGCACCCGCTACACCGGCTCTTCCGCCACGGCCGACCGAAAGCTCGGCAAGCAGCACGGGGAAGCCGAACAGCGCCAGAAAGAAGAGATACACAAGCACAAACGCGGCGCCTCCGTTCTGTCCGACGACGAACGGAAAGCGCCACACGTTCCCGAGGCCAACAGCGCACCCGGCCGCTAGCATCAGGAATCCAAGCCGACTTGCAAGCTTCTCTCTCACGCGCGAGCCTCCTGCCGTCTCGCTTATTTCTTCTTGGCGAGCGCGGGGTTGACAGGCGTCGCCTTCACAAGCCCGACGATCTTCTCCGTAATCTCGGGATGCTCCTTGAGATACTCGATGGTGGCGAGCGAGCCCTGCGCCAGCTGGCTGTCGCCGAACGAGAGCCAGCTGCCGCGCTTCTCCACGACGCCGCGAGCGAGAGCCGCGTCAAGCACCGAACCCTCATAGGAGATCCCGCACGTGTAGAGAATGTCGAACTCTGCCTCGGTGAAAGGCGGCGCGACCTTATTCTTCACGATCTTTACGCGCGTGCGGTTGCCGACGACCTGCCCGGCCGTGTTCTTGATCGCGCCGATGCGCTGCACCTGGAGACGGCACGACGCGTAGAACTTGAGCGCCTTGCCGCCGGGCGTCGTCTCGGGGTTGCCGAACATAACGCCGATCTTCTCGCGCACCTGGTTCGTGAATATGCAGAGCGTCTT
>DGVK01000041.1 GCA_002395905.1 Verrucomicrobia bacterium UBA4286
TCGAGAGCGATGCCGTAGATCGTCGGGAACATGAGCGACATGCAGCCCGACATCGCAACAAGGCAAAGCACGTTGCCGCTGAACTTGATACCCGCCACGCCGAAGAGAACGGTAGACGGCAGATACATGACGCCTGCGCACGCGGCGATCGCGCCGGACGCGAAAAGCGCCATCATGGACGCCGGATTGAAGCGCTTCATCAGCGCGGTGGTCGTCCAGCGACACGCCACGAACAGGACTATCGCTATAAGATAGTAGTTTGCCGCCACGTCCTTCTCGACGCCGAGCTCCTTCTGGCAGTAGGCGTTCATCCACGTCCACGCCGCTATCTGAACGCCTATGTAGAAGAACTGCGCCACAACCCCGCACCAGTAGCGCGGCGTGCGCAGAAGCGTGACAAGCATCGCCCTGTAGGACGGGACTATCGCGACGCAGGCCAGAGGGCCGGTCATGCCGCAAAGTATCCAGACGATCTTGTTCATCTGCGGGAAGAGCGCGTAAAGGACGGCGAGCGGCGCGACAGCGCATAGCGCCGCGACGGCGGTGCGCGCGAGGCGCGGCCCGAGGGCGGGTCTTCCAACGCCCGCATTTCCGTCTGCGGCGTCCCGCCGACGCGCACCGACAAGAAAGAAGAGCCATATTACAACCGCTATCGCACAGAGTCCCACATACGGGACGCATACCCAGAAAAGCTCCTTGTCGACAATCGCGCCGAGCGTCGCCTCGTCCATAAGCGCGCGCTCGGCGGCGGTGCTCGGATGGAGCTTGGCGAGGATGAGTTCTTTGGCGAGAAATATTCCCGCTATCGAGCCGACCGGGTTGAACATCTGCGCGAAGTTGAGGCGGCGGACAGCCGTGGATTCATCGCCCAGCGAGAGAACGTAGGGGTTGCAGCTCGTCTCCAGCAGCGAACAGCCGCTCGCCACGACGAATATCGCAATGAAGTAGAGGTCGAAACTGTGCATGAGGCACGCCGGGATATACATGAGCGCGCCCGCTATATATATTCCAAGCCCCACGAGAACGCCCGTGCGGTAGGAGAACTCCTCCACAAGCACCGACGCGAACAGCGCCAGAACCGCATACGCCCCGTAGAACGCCACCTGCACGAGCCCCGCGCGGGACTGATCCATGGTGAATATCTTCTGGAACGCCGGAACAAGATTGTCCGTCATGTTGTTCAGCACGCCCCACAGGGCGAAGCATGCGACCAGCATCGTGAAAATGCCAGTCATGCGCGGCTGCACCAATCTTGCGTCGTTCATCGGAGACCTCCTTCCGTCCGCGCCGCGCCGTCAGACAGACGGCGTGACGCCCTTCTTGAGTATCACATTCCCGTATTTACGCGTCTCGCCGGTCACGACGACGGCATACGCCTTCTTCGCGCGTTCGTAGAAGGCGTGGCGCTCGACGCGCTCCACCGGGCCGTCATAGCCGAGCGCCGCGCGGTAGGCCGCCTCCACGGCCGGATCGAGCGTATCGCCGGGGACGGCCTCCATCATTACGACAGGCGTCGCGTAAGAATCGAGTTCGAAGAGCGGCGCGACCCCTGCAAGAAGGCGGTCGGCAGATACGCCGTCCGCGCGTATCACGCCTGCGTTGAACGTGTGGGCCGGGAAGTGCGCGTCGGAGAAAACAATCTCGTCGCCATGGCCCATCTCGGCCAGCGCCTTTAGAAGCGTCGGCGAGACAACGGGTGAAATGCCCTTGAGCATGGTCAGTAGGCTCCGTAGAGGGGACCGAAGTTGCGGCAGGCGCGATAGTCCGCGCCGACGGGATCATCTGCGCCGAACAGCCCCCAGCAGTGAGGCTGGAAACGGTCTTCGTCGGCAACGTTGCTCATCGCGACCGGTATGCGCAGCATGGACGCGAGCGTCGTGAGGTCCGCCCCGATGTGCCCGTAGGCGATGGCGCCGTGGTTGGCCGCCCAGCCGTTCATGACGGAATACACGTCGCGGAACGCGCCGCGCCCTGTTATGCGGGGCACGAACCACGTGCACGGCCACTCGGGATTGGTGCGCAGCATGAGCTTTTCGTGAACGTCCTTCGGGAGGGTCGTGGACCAGCCTTCCGCGATCTGCAGAACCGGACCCTGCCCTTTCACGATGGATATGCGCGTCATCGTCAGCGGCATCCCGCCTTCGGTGAGGAAACTGGACGAGAACCCGCCTCCACGGAAGTACTCCACGCCCGCAGGGACCCACTTCGTCGCCTTGAGGCACGCCTCGACGTCCTTCTTGGTTATCTCCCAGAAAGGCTTCATCACCGGTCTGCCCTTCTCGCGCTGGGCGCCGGTCGCGTCGAGCGTGCACGCGCCTGAGTTGAGAAGATGGATGAAGCCACCCTTGTTGAGGCCGGTCATCGTCCTGCCGGTCACGCGCTTGACGGCCTCCGGCGACCAGTAGGTGCGGACGTCGGCGAAGAGCGACGGACGGTTTGTGAGCAGATACATCAGCAGCATGCAAGCGCCGTTGAGCGAATCGTTCTCGGTCGCGACGACGTGCGGCGCGCGCACGCCGTTCCAGTCGAACGAGCTGTTGAGGATCGTCTCCATGAAGTCTCCGTTCGGCCAATGGTCGGTCCACTGCCGCTGCCCCTGGAATCCCGCCGCGATCGCGTTGCGCCCCGCAGCCTCCTCGCCGAAGCCCATCTCGGCGAGGCGCGGATTCCCCGCCATCATGTCGCGCATGACAATCGCCATCTTCACGACATATTCCCAGTCGCGGTCCTTCGCCTCGCGCGTCTTCTGGATCGCCTTGGGGTTGTAGTCTCTGCCCTCCTTGCACCACTTGCGCGTCCAGGCTATGGCCCTTTCGTATTCGTCCCTGTCGTAAATGCCTTCGGATATGCGGCGCTCTATTTCGCACATGTCCATGTTCTCGGGGCGCATCCCCAGATAGGACTGGAAGAACGAGACGTCCACGAAACTGCCCGCGATACCCATCGCGGACGATCCGCAGGAGAGGTAGCTCCTGCCCTTCATCATCGCCACGGCGAGACCGGCCTTGACGAAACGCAGAATCTTCTCGCGCACGTCGGCGGGAACCGTCTTGTCGTCCTTCTCCTGCACCTCGCGCCCGTATATCCCGTAGGCCGGCATCCCGCGCTGGGCGTAGCCTGCGAGCATCGCGGCGAGGTAAACGGCGCCCGGGCGCTCGGTTCCGTTGAAGCCCCAGACGGCTTTGGGAATTGCAGGATCGGCGTCCATCGTTTCAGTGCCATAGCACCAGCACGGCGTGACAGAAAGCGACACGCCGACATTCTCCCGCCTGAACTTCTCTGCGCACGCGGCGGCCTCTGCGACGCCGCCGATCGTGGTGTCGGCGATTACGCATTCCACCGGCGAACCGTCGGGGTAGCGCAGGCTCTCGCCAATAAGCCGCGCCGCCGTCTTCGCCATATCCATGGTCTGCGCCTCGAGGCTCTCTCTGACGCCGCGACGGCGTCCGTCGATGATCGGGCGGATTCCCACCCTGGGGAATTCGGACTTCTTCCAAACTGTTTCGCTCATGTGTATTCTCCTTGCGATGCGGCTTGTTCCGCACTGCGCATATGATACCACATAATGCGCCGTGCGCGCAAGCGACTGTCGCGACCGCCCTCGGGCACCGCGATCGGCGCGCTACGGTGGGCCCGCGCTAGGCCATGCGGCGGGCCGAGGCCATCGACAGCGACACGGCTGCGAAAACCGCGAGCGCTCCTGCGACGAGAAACGCCGCAAAGTGCTCCTCCCACCTGTCGTAGGTGTCGGCGTCGAGCGACGTCGTCTCAAGCTGGTCGATCTCTTCAAGCGCCTTTTCAAGCGAGTCGCGGTCGTTCACGGGGAAATAGGTTCCGCCGGTCACGGACGCTATGGACTTGAGCTGCTTCTCGTCGAACGTCATGTCCGCATACTGCACGGTCTCGCGCCCGAAGAAGTCCCGCCCGATGATGGGGGTGTTGCGCGAACGCGTGCCTACGCCTATCGCATACACCTTGACGCCCATCTTCGCGGCCGCCCTGGCCGCTTCATCCGGCTCGACAGCGCCTGTGTTGCTGACGCCGTCCGAAAGGAGTATCACGATCTTCGACTTCGGCTTCGCGTCCTTGAGGCGTGCAAGCGCCGTCGCAAGCCCGTCGCCTATCGCCGTCATCGCCTCGTCCTGCGCTATCGGGCAGCCCTGCGCGTCGAGCGCGACGGACGGGATCTCCACCCCCTTCAACACATTCAGAAGCGCCGCGTGATCGGCGGTGAGCGGCGAGCGCGTAGCCGCGTAGCCGCCGAAGGTCACAAGCCCGATGAGATCGTCGGGGCGCTTTTCCACGAACTCCGCGAAGAGTTTCTTCACCACCGCGAGGCGCGTGGTCTCGCGCGAGAATCTTGCGCCCTTCGGAGTGAGGTCGAGAGCGTCCATCGACCCCGAGACGTCCACCGTCATCGCGATCGCTATCGCGTCCACCGATCTGCGTCCGTGCGCGAGCGGCGTTCGCGGACGCGCCGCGGCGACTGTGAGAAGCGCGAGCCCCGCCAGCATCACAAAAGGCGACGCCGCCGCGACCTTCGCCCTCCATCCCGCCGACTTCGCCGGGAGCCTTGAGACGGCCGGGAACCTTATGCCCGACCTTCGCGCGCGCCGCAGAAGCCGCCACGCCGCGAACGCGAGCGGCAGCGACAGAAGCAGCATCACCGGGCTGGCGAAGCTCATCGCGCCCCCCTTTCCGCAGAGTCGCTTTCAAGATAGCCGCGCGCGGCGTCGGTCGCGCCGTCGGCCATCTCGGGAGTCGCCTCGACCCCGGCGAACTTGACCATGTCGGCACTCTCGAGGAACTTCGCGAGAGAGGCAGTGTCGCCCGCGCGCCCCGGCTCTGCGCCGCACTCGCGAAGGAACTCCTCCGTCGTGAGGTGGGGCGCGCGGATGCCGTACTTGCGCTGCACGTAGCGCCTCACGACCATAGTTAGCTCCACGTAGAAATCCTTGTATCTGCCGCGTCCGGGAAGCCCCTTCTTGAGCAGCCTGTCCAGTTCGGCCCAAGCGCGTTCGATTGGGCTCATCCTGTGCTCCTTCACGCGGTGCGCGATATAGGCGAGCGCGCGCCAAAGCCCCCACGCCGCAACGCACAGCGCCGCAAGCGCGGCGGCGATCCAGCCGACGAGCCGCCAGCTGAGCGGCGGCAGGTCTTTTCTGGGGTCGACCTCCATCCCACCCGTCACGGGCTCGCGTGCAGGGGGCGCGGCGAACCTTACCGGCCCCGCTACGAACGAAAGGCTGCCGTCGTCGTCGCGCGAGGAGAGAAGCCTGGGCGAGGCCTCGACCAGAAACGGCGCGATCTTGTACTCCTCGGCGCACGGCTCGGGGACCAGTTTCCAGTTTACGGTCTGCACGATGCGGCCGTCTTTCCCCGTCTTCGGCGGCTCGGCGAAATCCTCTGCGAGCGAAAAGCCGCGCACCCTGTCGCGCAGATCGGGCGGAACCGCCTTCACGTCGTGCGGCGAAGAAAGGGTCACTGTTACGAACACGCTCCGGGCGGGATCGACCGTCTCGGGCCCGCCGTCCACCTTTAGTTCGATCCCGTTGCGCTCCATCGCGAGAAGCGCCGCCGCCAGCATCAGAAAGGCCGTCACCGCGTCACCTCTTTCTGGCGCGGCGCTTGAAGAGCGCGCGCACCTCTTCTATATACGGCCGGTCGGTGGCGAGGGTCATTGTGTCAATCCCTGTTTTCATAAAGAACCGCTTGAGCGACTCGCGGTCTTCGGACGCTTTTCCGGCGAAAGCGCGCCTCACAGACGGGCTTGACGTGTCGACGAGCACGAGCTCGCCGGTCTCGGGATCCTCCAGCTCCACAAGCCCGACGTCGGGGAGATCGCTCTCTGCGGGATCAGAAACAGGGACGCATACAACATCGTGGCGGCGCGCCGTCGCACGGAGAAGCTTTTCGAAGCCGGCCTCGTCCGCCAGAAAGTCCGAAACCACAAACACGACCGCCCTGCGCTTCTGCACGCTGTTCACGAAGCGCAGCGCCTCGGCGAGATCGGTCCCGCCCTCCGCGCCGTCCTCGGCGGCGAGCACCTCCCGCACGAGGCGCATCACGCTGTCGCGGCCCTTGCGCGGCGGGATGTACTTCACGATCCGGTCGGAGAACAGGACCAGCCCGATCTTGTCCTGGTTGCGTATCGCCGTGAGCGCGAGAAGCGCCGTCACCTCCGCCGAAAGCTCCATCTTCGAGCGGCCGCGCGAGCCGTAGCCCTGCGAACCCGAGACGTCCACCATGAAAAGAACCGTTAGCTCGCGCTCTTCGGAAAACCGCTTTATGTACGGAACCCCCATGCGCGCCGTCACGTTCCAGTCGATCGTCCGCACGTCGTCGCCGACCGTATACGGGCGCACTTCGTCGAACTCGACGCCCTGCCCTTTGAACGTCGAATGATAGTCGCCGCTCAGCTGGTCGTCGATAAGGCGGCTTGTGAGGATTCTGATCTTCCCCACCTTCGCCATCAGCTCTTTTACGTCCGTTGCCATTTGGCGGATATTATACCACATCTTTCAGCGCCGCGCACACGGCCGCGAGCTGCTCGCGCGTGTGGGCGCTCATGACCGCGAGCCTCAGCCGCGCAGAGTCTTTCGCCACCGTCGGATACCGTATGGCCGACACGAGGAACCCCCGCGTCTCGAGAGCGCGCGCCGCCTCGACCGCCCTGCGCTCGTCGCCTATGACCACCGGCACTATCGCGGAGTCCGCCGCCGCCTTGAAGCCGAGCTTCGCCAGCGAACCGGCGAGGAAGCGCACATTCTCCCGCAGGCGCTCCACGCGCCACGGCTCGGCCTCGAGGACTGAAAGCGCAGCATCCGCCGCCGCGACCGCCGCCGCGCCGGGCGCCGTGGAGAAGATGAACGGCCGCGACCTGTTGACGAGGTAGCGCGCCGTCTCGTGCGTTGCACACGCGAAACCTCCCTCCGACCCGAGCGCCTTGGAGAGCGTCCCGACAGTTATGTCGGGATGTGCGCAGCCGAAATGCTCCGCGAGGCCGCGCCCCGTCGCGCCGACGACTCCCGTCGCATGCGCCTCGTCCACTATCGAGACCGCTCCTGCGGCGCGGCACACTTCAAGAAAGCGGGGCAGGTCGAGCACATCGCCGTCCATGGAGAACACGCCGTCGGAGACTGCTATCCGGCGGCGCGCGCCGCGCACCGAGGCGAGACGCGCGGCGAGGTCGTCAAGGTCGGCGTGGCGGTATATGCATACATCCGCGCCGCTGAGCCTGCAGCCGTCGATGATGGAAGCGTGGTTCAAGGCGTCCGAGAATATGACGTCGCCCTTCTTCGCGAGAGCGGTGATCACGCCGACGTTCGCCATGTAGCCCGTCGCGTAAAGGACGGCCGCCTCGGTCCCCTTGAACGCGGCGAGGTGGCGCTCCAGCGCGAGGTGCGGCGGCTGGGTGCCGGTCGTTAGGCGCGACCCGCCGGAACCTGCGCCCCATCTGCGGACGGCCTCGGCCGCGGCCTCCGTCACACGCGGGTCGCGCGCGAGGTCAAGATAGTCGTTGCTCGCCATTACGACGAGTTCGCGGCGCGTGCCGTCCGCGCAGTCGACCGACGCGACCGGGCCCGTCGCCGAACAGAGCGCACGGCATTCGCGCGAGAGGCCCGCCGCGGCGATCTCCTTGAGTTCGTCCGCGACGGACGGCGGCCGGGGCGCGGCGGGCGCGACCGCGGAGCAGTCGACAAGCACCGACTGCCGCTCTAGAAAACGGACGGTCTCCGCCACGCCCTCGCGCGGCCCCCGATAGAGGAATATCCTTCCTCCGCACGGATCGCCCGCCTCCTTCATCACCGTTATGCGGCGGTAGCCGGCTTCCTTCGTCGCGACATAGCCGGTAACATAGTCGGGGTCGTCCGAGACGCACACCTCGCCGACGATCCCGGGCGCGTTCGCGACTTTCGTGGCGAGCACGACCGCCTCGGCGAAATGGTTCTTGGCGCAGTCCGCACCGCCGCAAAGCGACTCCGCCGCATCCATGCGCGTCGCGCGCACACCCCGTTCGCGGTCGGGTTCGAGGCGTTCAAGCGTGTCGGCGTCGACAAGCATCGCACCGCGCATTGAATACGACGCCTTGAAAAGTTCCATCACCTCCCGTGCGCGGGAGATGCCTGCGGCGGCGAGGATTTCTGCGGCGCGTGCGCGCCCTTCTTCGGCGGTGTGCGTCTCGACGGTCGAAACAGGCAGTGCCTTGAGGCGGATCATCCCGCCCGGCTCTTCTACCTTGAGATTGATGAAGTCGGGCCGCCCCTTAGAATGTCCGAGAGCGCGAGCGGCAAGCGCCGACAAAACGCGCGGCACGTCACGCTCGCGGACGATACGCTCCGCGCCCGAGACGTGCTCGCCGCCGCGTGACGCGCGCATCTTGACGCAAAGCGCGCGATCTCCGTCCGGAAAAGCCATGTCGTTTGTGGTCATGGACGCGTATTATACCAAAACACTCCGACGCAGGCGTTTTCATGTACCGCTTCAGACGGCTTTCATGGTCGCGCGCAAGCGCACCAACAGCCCTTGAACCGTGCGACACACAAGCGTGAACCGCCTGCCCACGGGGGCAATGGTAAAGACCCCGGGCAAGGTCTGGGCTAAGTCTGGGCAAGACTTCGCCAAAGCTTGGGCGAGACTTGGGCAAAGTCTGGGCGAGACTTGGGCAAAGCTTGGGCGAGACTTGGGTAAAGTCTGGGCGAGACTTCGCCAAAGCGTGGGCAAGGCGGCAGGACGGCCGCCCGCTCGTCCAAGTTATCACTCGCTAGTCGCCGAAGACGGTATGCGCCTCCGCTTCGGTGAGCCGCGCCCTCTCGACGATGTTTGAACGGAAATTAGATTTAGCCTCAACCGAGAACGTTCGCGCCCCCATCCGCCAGAATATATTAATCAAGCTCAAAGCCCGCTCTATCGCCAGCTTGACTTCCCTCTCTCTACGCTGCCTCGCTTCAATCATGTCACACCACTCTCTGGCGAACAGGTTCAGCGATGCAATCTCTGAAATGTTCGTGTGCCGCTGACGGAATGATTCATAATTCTCGGCTTTGTAAAGGGCAAAGTCAAGAAGCGGATTTGCGTTTGTAGCAATGCAGATTCCGCCGTCCAGAACATCTTCCTCTTCACATCCCGATTCGTCTATCCAGCGTGGATCAGAAGCGTTCTTCAAGCGCGAAATATAGTCTGCGACGGCAAGCCAGGTGTTTGTACTATATGCTATTCCATCACACCCAGAATACCAAAGCATGCCATCCGCCTTTGCACGGAGCACTTCTGCAATACGGTTGGTCTCTGCCACATCGGGGAGTCCTACAAAATCGATGAACCATCGACCGTTGGCATCAACTGCGGCAGAATCATCGGCGAGCCGGATCGATTTTATATATGCATATGCGTTCGTCTCCCAAATGCCTCTGCATGCCGACAGCCTCGCATACGCCTCTGCCGATGTTTCTCCACAGGCGGCAACGGCTGCAGCCACCATGCCGATAAACACTTCAGCTTTCATTTAGTATGCCCTCCATGATCTGTAAGTTCCGTTGGTTTGCCTCTCTCCGACATAATTGAACTTTGACAGTCGGGTCGTCCCGTCTACATCAAGTTCAAAACGCTGATCGGTAGAGCAAAAGACATTAGTCGTGGCCTCGTCGCCAACAATTCGCCAGGCATTTGGGATCGGCCAGGTGAACGAGCCGCCATTCAGCCATGGAGGTTCGTTGATTTCCATTTGCGCCTTGTCATATATCAGGTTCTCCCCTGCAACAACGTTCCATACGCCTGCACCATGGCTGCCATGATTCCAAAGATTTGTTTTACATGGTTGCGCGTAGTATCCAATTGCGTCTGACGCGATTCGTGGCAACTCTATTATCTCAATGTTCGCAAACGATACATATTCCGGAAGAAGCCGACATGTGAAATAAAGAACTAAACCACCCGACTGCCCTATATCTGCAAAAGAAGCTCTTCTTACGCGCAACGCTTGATATCCGCTCGGCTCTACAATTCCATACCAAATGTCATGCACAACACCCTTGGCGTTAACATACACATAGTCATTCCCGCCGTCTTTAGGTGCCGCATACGCTATGCTGGACATCCATTTT
>DGVK01000233.1:0-8196 GCA_002395905.1 Verrucomicrobia bacterium UBA4286
ACAGGACACACACTCTCGCGCATTCACTCTCGCGCATTCCACTTTCCCTTATCGCGAAAAAGCCGGGATAAGGGTGTTCTCCGCCGCCGCGCGGGTTTTCACATCTTCTCATTTGTGTCCATATTCCATCGCCCAACTCTCACCGTGCGTATGCTATAATCTACGCATCACAAAGCCACCAGAGGGACAGCAATGAAAGTACAGACAGACAGCTACATGTTCGAGATGATTCGAACCGAGCTTACGGACGCCGTGGGCGACGCGAACGTCGATGTGAGGTTCGCCGACAAGTTCGGCCATTCGATCGACTACTACTGGATTCCCGAGATGTGGCACGACCGCGGCAGGCCGTGCCCGCAGGCCGATTTCATCGTCCACCCCGGTTCGACGGAGGAAGTCTCGAAGGTGATGAAGATCGCCACGCAGTACAAGATACCCGTCGTGCCGTGGGGAGGAGGCTCCGGTTCGCAGGGCGGGGCGCTCCCGGTCTACGGCGGGATCGTTCTCGACATGAAGCGCATGAACAGGTACTACGGTGTGGACAGGGAGAGCTACACCGTGCGCTGCCAGACCGGCATCATCGCGCGCCATCTCGAATGGAACTGCAACAAGGAGGGCTTTTCCACCATGCACCTCCCCGCGTCCATCTCGTGCGCCACGATCGGCGGCTTCCTCGCCCATCGCGGAACAGGCGTGCTCTCCACGAAATACGGCAAGATAGAGGATATGGTGATGAGCCTGGAGGTCGTCACGCCGTCCGGCGGGATCATCCGCACCCTCCCCGTCCCGCGCCACGCCTCCGGGCCGGACCTCACAATGCTCTTCCTCGGCAGCGAAGGAACGCTCGGCGTGATAACCGAAGTCACGCTCAAGGTCCATCCCCAGCCGGAGGCGCGCGAGTTCCGCGCCTACATATTCAAGGATTTCCACACCGCAATGCAGGCCGGCGCGACGCTCATGCGCTCCCGCCTCGGGCCGTGCGCGATGCGCCTGTATGACGAGACCGAGACCAAGACCCACGTCTCGAAGGTCTTCGGGATCGATCTCGACAAAGGCGCGTACCTCGTGTTCGGCTTCGACGGCAGAAAGGACATCGTCGCCTCCCAGATGAAGTACGCCCGCGAGATAATGGAGCGCGAGTTCAAGGGCAAGGATCTCGGTGCGAAGGGCGGCGAGTGGTGGTGGGAGAACAAGTACAAGTTCTTCTATCCGGGCTACATGTTCCATGTGCCGCAGGCCTTCGGCACGCTCGACACCGTCGCGGACTTCGCCCACATCGAGAAGGTCTACTGGGCGATGAAGAACGTCGTCAACAAGGAATTCCCCGACGCGCGCTTCATCGGCCACTTCTCCCACTGGTACGAGTGGGGCTGCATGCTCTATGCGCGCTTCATCTTCCCGGGCGACAAGGTCCCGCCGAACGAGCGCGAGGCGGCGGCGCTCTACAACGCCGTCTGGGACAAGGCCATCCGCGCGGCCATCGCGAACGGCGGCGTGATCAACGAGCACCACGGCGTCGGGCTCAAGCTCGGGCGCTATGTAAAGGACCTCTACGGTTCGGCCATGCCCGTTCTGGAGGGGATCAAGAAACAGCTCGACCCCGACGGAATCATGAACCCCGGAAAGCTCGGCTTCGCGGGCTGCTGAAATGAAAGGAGCGATTGCAATGCATGTAGACAAGTTTGAAGACGCCATCATGAACTGCCGGTTCTGCTTCATGTGCCGGCACCTCTCGGCGGTCGGGAACGTCCGCTTCACCGAGGTCGACACGCCCCGCGTCCGCGCGGCGATGATCTACGGCCTCAGGACGGGGACCAACTCGTTCGACGACGGGGATTTCGTAGACGCGCTCTACCGCCAGGATCTTTCGGCGTGCTGCCGCCGCCACTGCGTGAACCACTTCGACGAAAACGGTCTCGCGCTCGCGGTGCGTGCGGATGTCGTAGAGGCCGGCAAGGCGCCCGAGGCCGTGAAGCGCCTCGCGGCGAAGTTCGCCAGATCGGCTTCGTGGAAGATCGAGGGCGGGGCGGGCGGAGTCGCGTGGTTCCTCGACGAGACGACGGCCTCCGACAAGGCGTCGGTCGCCGCAGCGAAGAAACTCTTCGCCGCCGCGAAGGTTTCGCCCGCGGTCATCACCGGGGGCTCGATAGGCAAGGCGCTCAAGGTCCTCGGCTATCTGCCCGAGGCGAAGGCCGCCGCAGAGAAGTTCGCCGCGTTCCTCGCGGAGAAGGGCGTGAAGACGCTCGTCGTCTCCAACCCCGCCGCCGTAAACGCGCTCAAACAGGATTATCCCGGGCTGGGAGTGAAACTGCCTTGCGAGGTGAAGTCGCTCGCGGGGTTCGTCGTCCGGTCGAAGGTGAAGTTCGCCAGGGCCGCGGGCGAGGTGTATGCTCTGGCGGACGACTTCATCCGCAACTACCAGGAATGCAAGTGCCACGAGAACCTGCTCGCCGCGGTCAAGGCCGTGAACAGGCCCTTCGGCACGAACGACGAAGAGACCTACAACTGCGGCGAAGGCGCGGTCGTTCTCGACAGGCTCAATCCAGGGCTGGTGAAGTCGCTCGCGGAGTATGTCGCGGCGCGGGCCGACGACCCGAAGAAGGACAGGATAATCGTCGGCTCCGTCTATACAAAGCGTGCGCTTGTGAAGTACGGGAAACTCAACGCCGCAACGATCGAGGAGCTCGCCGCGTCATGCTTGTAAACATGAAAGAGATGCTGAACGCCGCCCGCCGGTCCAGAAAGGCCGTCGGCGCGTTCAATGTCACCAACTACGAGACGGCGGCGGCGGTCCTCAAGGCGGCCGAGGCCGAGAACGAGCCGGTGGTGATCCAGCTCTACATGCGTCTCTTCGACACAGGGAAGGCCTTCGACCTCGCAGGAACCCTTCAGCGGCTGGCGTTCCGCGCGAAGGTGCCGGTGGCGCTCCACCTCGACCACGGCTCGACTGTGAAGCAGGCGACGGACGCGCTTGCGTGGGGCTACACCTCGGTGATGTACGACGGCTCGCGCTCGCCTTACGACGAGAATGTGAAGTGGACGAAGCATGTCGCCGACTACGCTCACGCGCTCGGTGCGACGTGCGAGGGCGAGATAGGTCATGTCGCGCAGGGCGACGAGACGGCGCTCACCGATGTCGGCGAGGCGGTCGCGTTCGCCAGGGCCACGGGCGTGGACGCGCTCGCCGTCTCGATCGGCACGGCCCACGGCTACTACAAGGCCGAACCCAAACTCGATATAGCGCGGTGCGCGGCGATTGCTGACGCGCTCCCCGACACGCCGCTGGTTCTGCACGGCGGCAGCGGTACGCCCCTCGCGGACGTGCGCCGCGCGATCGAAAGCGGTATCGCGAAAGTCAACATAGCGACGGAATTCCTTCATACCTATATAAAGGCGACGCTCAAGGTCTATCAGGATCTCGACGGCGGCTTCGTGCCGCCCGACAAGCTGGCCGACCCCATAATCGACGCCTGCGCCGCACACGTGCAGCGGCTCGTTAAGTTCTTCGCCGGGCGCTGAACCGTGTCAGTAATCCTCGGGGCGCTCGCGCTCCTCGAAGAAGAAGCACCCGTCCTGCGCCTCGTCGTCGCAGATGTATTCGTCCTCGCTCTCCGAAAAGTTCGGATGGTCGCAGATGCAGGCGCCGTCGGCCATCCTGCATCTGCGCCACGCGCACCAGCCGCGTCCGCTGGCGCAGCTCATGCCGCGCCCTCCTTCCGCGCCGCCGCGCGTCTTGCCGCCTGCACCGCACGACCTTTCGCGAGATTGCGCAGGTTGGCTGCGCGCATCTTTTCGGTCATGCGCCTGTTGCGGTTCTGCTCGGAGCGCGTCACCCACCGGCAGTTGTCCGGCGAATAGCCGCGGGCGTTGTCGATGCGGTCTATCTGCAACCCCTGCCTGTAGCCGTTCGCCGTCGCCCAGCGGTAGAAGTTGGTGAAGTCCAGCCACTCGTCGCATATGGTGCAGTCGGCGTAGCTGAAGGCATGATTGCTATGGTGCATAAAGTACGGACACTTCCACGCCGCGCGCTTGAGTATCTCCCGCCACCGCGCGTAGAGCGGATGCCGCCACAGAAGAATATCCCTGCCGTCAACGACCTTCCAGGCGCTGACGCGCTCAAGGCCGATGCTCGCGAGGTCGCCGCATGTCGCGTGGACCTTGCCGTCTGCTCCGCGCTTCATCACCGCACCTCCTTAGCTTTGAACTGCCCGCACTCCTCGGGCGCGACAGGCCGCTCCCGCAACTGCGGCGGTATCTTGCGCCCCTTGGAGCACTTCCCCTCGCGGAACATCGCGCACCGCTCCCCGCACAGTTCCCAGCTCTCGGGCTTCGCAGACATCTCCACGCGCTTCAACGCCTCGCGCCTGCGCTGGACCTCGTATGCGTTGCGTCTCGCGGCGCTCTTCCTTTTGCGCTCAAGCGCGGCGGCCCTGCGGGCTTCCCGCGAGGCTTTCGCCAGGATGATTTTGCGCTGGATTCTGTGCCATCCTCTCATCGAGCGCCCGAAGTTCCGTCCTGTGACCGGCTGTTCGTCGGAGAAGCACCAGTTCGCGATTTCCATGTGCTTCAGCCAGTCGGCCGCTTCATCGGGCGACATGCCGATAAGTGCGGCCTTCTCGCGGACGGCATTTGTGGTTATGCCGCGATTCCATGGAAGCGAATATGCGGCGATCTTCACCCCCGCACTCTCGAAATCCCCCCGCCGGGGGGGAAGGGGGGAACTGCTGCAGCAGCATTTCTCTTGCTCTTTCTTTTGCTTCTTTTCTTTGTCATTCTCTTTTGTTGCGTTCATGTGTGCAGTCCTTTCATGTGCCGGAGCGGAAACGCCGCTTCGGCAGGGTTTTAACAGTGAATTGTCAAAGACCGGTTATTCGCCGCGCTCTTCGTCTTCGGCCTCTTTGCGGGCCGCTTCTATCAAGGCGTTGATCTCCGCATCCTTCCGAATGCGCGAAACTTTGACCTTGGCACTCGGCGCGACAACGATCTCAAAGGGTTTCAGTTCGGCTTCATTGACCCTGTTTTTCGCAAGGTCCTGACGGATCGCCGCCTTGTCGAGCGCCATTTCCATGCGCACGTAAGGCAGAGCCTTAGCATCACCCAAAAGGCTCTTAAGCCAATTCTGGTCGCGTTCATTTCCCTTGCGTCTTGTCACCTTGTCGCTGAAGTCGATGCGCACAAGTTCGCGCCCGACGAAGCCGACGGCGAATGTTTTGTAGACACCCACGTTGTAGAGAGTTTTGTCGGCGCTGAACGCCGCAAATATCTCGTCCGAGAGTGTTTCCGCCTCGGCCTTGAGAGGCGCGAGACAGTCGCTCAACTCGTCGATCATCTCTTGGAGTTTACGGTAGCGTGATACCTTCTGTTCTAGTGATTTCATGTTGATCCTGTAGAGTTCGGGTTTGGTTGTTGATTGTTGCCAGTGTTGCCAATTCCAGTGTTGCCAATTGTCAATTGGTAATTGGTATTGGCAACATTTTCACATTGGCAACATTCCACCGCCCCGCAGTCGCTGCGGGGCGGTGGACTCCGCGCTTAGGACGGATCGGCCGCGAGCTTGCACTTCTTGGCGTTGGAAGAAAACTCAACGCCGTCCACCGTCTTGGTGACGATGATCTTGAGCTCGGTGCCCGTGGGGACCTGCGCCATCTCCTGCGGGAAGCCGCAGGATACGCGGTTCTCGCCCACGCCCGTGACGGTCATGGCGACGGTCTGCTGCGTGCCCTCGACCTCGTAATAGGCCTTGACCGCGATCACGCTGCGGATCGTGCCGAAGTTGCGGCCCTCGACGTCGAACGGATTGTTCTTCGCGATCTCGCCGCGCTTGCCCGTCGCGGACATGACGTCGTCGATGTACGGCGCGTTCTCGTCGCTGGAGCTCGTCCACGTGAAGTCGTCCTTGTTCACCCTGAAGGCGGGACCCTGCGCGAGACGCACGTTGAGCTTCACCTTGTCGTTGCCGCTCACGCGCGCGGTCTTGTCATCTACCGACCCCGCGAGGTAGAGCTTGGCGGTGAAGTAGTCGCCGAACTTAACGGCGTCACCCTCCAGGAACTCCTGGTACATCTGGTCGCAGATGCCCGCCGCGAGGGATTCGACGGCGCTCACCTTGAGACCGGCTATGCGCCCGGTGTCGATGGCGTGTGCGATGACCTGCGCGAGCGTCACGGGCTCGTCACGGTCCTGTATCACCGGATAGAGAGTGGTCTCTTCCGAATTGGGAAGCCGCTGCTCACGGATGTCGTAGCGCAGCTTCGCTTTATCTCCTGTTGTTCTGCTCATGTTGAGTAGACCTTTCTTGTTTTGTTGTTGTTGGTTGTTTTGTTACTTCGTCATGACACTCGCCATGACGGAAGATGTTTCGGCTTCTTGCGGCGCTTCCTGGACGCTGGCCCAAAAGGGCTTTACCTCAACCCCTTCGGCCTTGATCTCGGCCTTTGAGATGTAGCATCCTTGAGCGAAAACCGCCATCGCCGTGACCACGGCGACTTTCACTGCCGCGCGGCGCTTGAGCCATGTAAATCTGTGTTTGTTCATGTTGCACTCCTTTTCCTTGTCCCGGGGCGATCCGTCCGAGAACCTTTCCCGGACATCACGCCCCCCTAAGTATCCATTGCACCCTAGGGACAATAACTTTTCCTGACACGCATTTCGCCCTTATTTTTCAAGGGTAATAAGCATCTTCAAGATGGCGACCCCCCTGTCGTAGAATCGCTTGGCGGAAGACTTCCTCAAATTGAGTATCATAGCCAGTCGTTGAATGGTTTTTTCTCTGTCTGCGCCTGTCTTGCGCATGAGATCAAAGAGCTTTACCAACATTTCCTTCTGCGCTTTTTCTTTCCTCGCTTTACCATGCTTTATCTCTTTGAGGTTTGCGTTAAGGATAGTTTCTCTTATCTTGTCGAGCCTATCCTGCACGCGCTTTTGCCGCTCATCGGCATTGTGCTCTTCTTCGCCCTGAATCTCCTTCAGGTCCAAAGAGTCGCGTATTGCATCCGCGCCCCGCCCGCCGTCTGAAAGCACGCTCCATTTCTCGGCGTTATCCCCTTGCTTCATCCTGTCCAGCGACAGGAACATATTCATCATCCACTCGTTTCTGAAACTCATAATCGTTTCCTCGTTCGACGCCGCACGGACGGCGAGGAAACGCCCTCGCCCGGCAATCCGCGCGGACGAGGCATAGTTTTTCACTTGTAGAAAAACTTTTATACAAAAAGTAAAGGGCAATAAAAAAACCCCTGTGTTTACAGGGGTTTTATGAAAATATTCTGTAGAAAAAGTTTATACAGACAAGGCTTGAGGCGTTATTTCACCTGTCTTTATGAGGTCTGTCAGGGCTGCAAGATCGTAGAAGTTGTGATAATCGTATATGACGCTGCTCCTATACTGGCCAGGTGTGGTGAAGTGTTGCATGGCCTGTGTCCAGTAGCGATTGCAGCACATTTGGAAACTTGCGGCCTTGGAGCGGTTGATGTCGTGAAGCAGTATGTAGAGTTGCACCGCCTTGTCGATACACGCGCGTTGGCCCGCGCTTCGCTTGTCGCGCTTGTCGCGTTCTTCACCGACCTTGCGGAACTCGCTCCGCGTCAAGTGGCCCTGCCGCTTTATCTCTGCCTCGATCTCGTCCAGCCGCGCCAAGGTTTTGCCGTGGTTTCGCGCGCGTTTGACCTCGCTTGTGAGATGCACCACGTTTGCATATGTCGCAGCCTCGGCTCTTGTGAGGGGCTGGCCATATGCAAGCTTCTTCTCGAGTTCGAACGGAATGCACGTGTGCACAAGCCGCTCTACCCAAGCCTTGTATTCGGCGTCAGACACGTCGATCATAAATATCCTCGATTTGCGTGGTGGGCGCGAGGTTCGTGTATTATAGCACTTTCCCTCATGCCATGCATAACTCCTCATGCCATGCATAACGGAGATATGATATAATATATGCGGTTTCCGTTCTTCACACCAAATACACCACATTTGACAAGGTACGGACGAAAGGCAACGCCGCCCTCGCGGGGCGCGTCGTGGCCTCGTCGTGTACCTGAGCCTGTGGTGGGCGCGGTGTGAGCGGCGAATGCGGCGGCGCGTCCCGCTTTGTTTTTGCTTTGTTTTTGCGATTGACTCTAAGGCGAGCATTATGTTACAATAGACCAAAACAACTTATGAAAGACAAAATACTGAGAACTGTCGGGGGGGGGGGGGCCAAAA
>DGVK01000233.1:8237-9180 GCA_002395905.1 Verrucomicrobia bacterium UBA4286
GGGGGGGGGGGGGTCAAAACTTCTAGAGAAGCGCGGCAAATCGCCAAAAAGCGATAATGCTGCGACGCTCGGCTTTGAGGACAAGCTTTGGAAGGCCGCCGACAAGATGCGCGGCAAGCTGCCCGCCACGCAATACCGCCAGGTGCTGATGGGGTTGTTGCTTCTCAGGTATGTCTCGGACGCGTTCGACCAGCGATACCGCGAGCTTGTGGCGGAAGGCGAGGGCTTCGAGGAAGACCGCGACGCATACGAAGAGAAGAACATATTCTTCGTGCCCAAAGAGGCGCGCTGGGAGACGATAGCGGCCCGCGCCCACAAGCCGGACAACGGCGCGACGATAGACGGGGCGATGCGCGCGATAGAGCGCGAGAACGATTCCCTGAAAGGAGTTCTCCCCAAGTTCTACGCTTCGACAGACATCAACAAGGAAATGCTCGGCGAGGTCATCGACCTTTTCACGAACGACCTTTCGCTCGGCGACGTTGAAGCGAACCGCGATCTTCTGGGGCGCACGTACGAATACTGCATTCAGCAGTTTGCGGAGTACGAAGGCAAGCGCGGCGGCGAATACTACACGCCCGAATCGATCGTGCGCATACTCGTCGAGGTGCTCCGTCCCGAGGAGGGCATGCGCATATACGACCCGTGCTGCGGCTCCGGCGGAATGTTCGCGCAGTCGATGAAGTTCATCGCTTTGCACGGCGGCAATCGCGGCGCGGTATCGGTGTTCGGTCAGGAGGCCAACCCCGACACGTGGAAGATGGCGAAGATCAACATGGCGCTTCGCGGCATAGAGGCGGATTTCGGAATGGGCAGCGAAGACACGCTTCAGCACGACATCCACCCCGGCGAGCAGATGGACCGCATCTTTGCGAACCCGCCGTTCAACCAGAAGGACTGGGGAGCCGCGAAGGTGGCGGACGATCCGCGCTGGAAGTACGGT
>DGVK01000030.1:0-1658 GCA_002395905.1 Verrucomicrobia bacterium UBA4286
TGATGATGCAGATGGGGCAGCGTCCTCCGCAGGGCTGGGCCGCTTTCTCGGAGCTCGCCAAAGACTATGACGTGCGCGCGGTCGCGACAGATGCAGATTCCATTGATGAAGATGTGAAGGCTCTCGTCCTTCTGCACGCCAAGGATCTGTCGGACAAGACCCTCTATGCCATAGATCAGTTCGTCCTGCGCGGCGGCCGTCTCATAGCGTGCGTCGATCCGTTCAGCATAAAGGACATGCTCGCCTCGCGCCAGAATCCGCAGGCGATGCAGATGGGCGGCGGCGACGGGCCTTCAACTCTCGGCAAGCTGTTCGATACATGGGGCGTCAAGTTCGAGACGTCCAAGCTCGCCTGCGACCTTTCGGCCGCGACGAAGCTCAACGCCGGGGACGGCGGTGTGGAGGACAACCCGGCGTTCCTCTCGCTCGACGCGAAGAACATGGATTCGGGCGACATCCTCGTTTCGCAGCTCACCCAGGTGATGTTCCCGTTCGCCGGCGCGCTTGGATTCGAGGGCAAGGACGATTCGCTCAAGTTCACGCCCGTGATCACGACCTCGAAGGACCATTCGTGTCTCGTCGACCGCTGGAGCGTGCAGTTCGGCATGGATTCGCTCGTGCGCCAGCTTTCGCCCGACGGTGAAAGCCGCACCCTCGCCGCGCGCATCGACGGCACGTTCAAGACGGCCTATCCCAACGGACCCGACGGCACGAACGACGTGTCGAAGGCGCTTTCCGAAGGGAAGGGGTCTGTGCTCGTGTTCGCCGACTCCGACTTCCTCGCCGACGAGTTCTGCGTCCGCGTTCTGCGCACTCCTTTCGGCAACATGGCGCAGCCTCTGAACGACAACCTTGCTCTCTTTTCCAACATCATCGAGCAGTTCGCCGGCCGCGAGGAGCTTATCGGCGTCCGGTCGCGCGGGAAGTCCAACAGGCCGTTCGTCGTTGTGGACGAGCTTGAGGCCGAGGCGCTCGCACAGTGGCAGCGCGAGCAGGCCAAGTTCGAGGCGGAGCTGCAGCAGACGCAGCAGCGCCTTTCCGCGCTGCAGAAAGAAAAGAGCGGTAACGAGCGCTTCATCCTCTCGCCCGAGCAGCAGAACGAAATCGCCAAGCTGCGCAAGGCGCAGGCCAAGACGCGCCGCGAACTGAAGAATGTCCGCAAGAAACTTACCGCCGGCATTGATTCGCTGGGGCTGCGGCTCAAGGTTTACAACATAGTGCTCGTGCCTGTGCTGGTGGTCCTCTTCGGACTGTTCAGGGGCTTCATGAGAAAGAGAGGTTGATTGACATGTCTAACAAGAATCTTGTGACGCTCGCCGCGGTCGCCATCGTGCTGGGAGGCGCGGCATACATGCTCTCCAGCGGCTCCAGACCGTCCGCAGCGAAACTGAACGGCAAGCCGATTCTGCCGGGCCTCGACGTGTCGGCCGTGGCGAGCATAGAGGTCGGCGACAAGCTCAAGCTCTCGTCCGGCGACGAAGGCTGGACGCTGGACACGCTCTACGGCTATCCGGCGGACCGCACGAAGATCGCCGAGAACCTCCTTAAACTCGTCGACCTCAAAGTCGGCCAGGTGGCCCGCGGCCGTGCGCTCGGCGAGTCGAAAGACATTGTACTCAAGGATGCGGCGGGCAAAGAACTCGTGCGCCTGCCGATCG
>DGVK01000030.1:1703-4867 GCA_002395905.1 Verrucomicrobia bacterium UBA4286
CCTGCCGATCGGCGACAGGCACCGCGGCCGTTACGTCGGCTTTGCGGGCGAGACGGTTCTCGTCACCGATTCGCTCGATGTGTTCGACGGCTCCGTGCGGGACTGGTGCGACACGCGCCTCGCCGATTTCGACGTGAACTTCAACACTGTTGCCGATCCTGCACTCACGCCGGAGGAGACAGGAATCGCTACAGGCGTCGTCCACACGGTGACAGTCAAAGAGGGCACCAACGATGTCCAGCGCGTCGCAGTGATCGGCGGGAAGGCGAAGAACGGCACCGACCGCTACTTCAAACCCGAGGGCGGAAAGTGGACCTACCTCATTCCGTCTTATTCCGCCGACAGAATGCTCAAGGAGCACGAGAAGCCGGCCGACGAGAAGCCGGCCGACGAAAAAGCGACCGACGAAAAAGCGGCAGCGGAGAAAACCGCCGAGGATTCGTGAGACCGTCCGATTGGCTTTGGCATGTTTGCCTTTGCGCGTCAAATAAGGTATAATACACCTCAAACATGTCAAGAACCACCTTCAACCTCAAACAGGCCGCAGAGCACGTTCATCTGGAGATGAACGTGCTGAAGCATGCCGCCCAGCGGGGGGAGGTCGAGGCGACGGAACACGGCGGCGACTGGTGGTTCGAGCACCGTGCCCTTGACGAATGGGCGCAGCGAATGCTTCTCGCCTCCAGCGGACGCGACATACGCCGCCAGCACAACGCCATCATGGAAGAAGACCGCCGCCTGCGCCATGAAGAGTGGCGCGTGTCGAGCCTCTTCCGTCTCGACGGGATGTGCCTCTCGATGCCTGGCAAGGCCAAGGCCGGAATGGTCCGCGACATGAGCGACCTTGCGGGGAGGACAGGTCTGGTGTATGACCAGGACGGGCTTTTCAAAGAGCTGATGGAGCGCGAGAACACCGCCTCTACCGCCGTAGGGCAGGGGGCGGCTTTCATGCACCCGCGCTTTCACGACCCTTATCTTTTCGAAGAATCGTTCGTCGCCTACGGCAGGAGCGAGCGGCCGGTTTTCTTTGGTGCGCCTAACGGCGAAGGCACGCGCCATTTCTTCCTCGTGTGCTCAACCGACCATGTGCAGCACCTCAACATACTGGCGCGGCTCGCGCTCATGGCGCACGCGACGGAGTTTCTCGAAGTCCTGGACGAAGTGACGAGCACCGAGGAGGCGCTGTCGGTCATAAAGGCCGCAGAGGAGGGGCTTCTTAGATGAAGAGGTTCTGGTTCTTCGATCTCGACGGCACTCTGGCCGACACCGACGGTGACATACGCCTTGCGTGGAAGGCCGCCATGAAAGATCTCGGCCTGTCGTGCAGCGATTTCGACGCCCGCTTTGTCGCCGGGCCGCCGATAGAGGACATGGCAAGGACCCTTTTCCCAGACATCTACACCGACGCGCTCGGCCTCTCCATCCGCGAGCGCTTCGGCAGCCATTATGACACGGACGGCTTCCCGACGACGCGCGAATACCCAGGCGTTCTCGACCGCGTGCGCGAGCTCAAGGCGTCCGGCGCGAAGGCGTACATAGTCACGAACAAGCGCCATGTCGGCGCGAAGGCGATCGCGGCGAAGTTCGGCTGGATGGATGTGTTTGACGGACTTTACGCAGGCGACATGTACAAGGACGATCCTGCGGTGGGCAAGCTTCGCAAGGGCGCTCTTCTGAAGCGCATCATCCGGGAAATCGGCGCACGGCTCGAAGAGTGCGCCATCGTGGGCGACACCTTGAGCGATTTCGAGGCTGCGAAGGAAAATGGAATTGAGTCGGTCGGTGTCACCTGGGGGTACGGAACCCCCGCTGAGCTGGCTAAAGCAGACAGAACCATAAACCAAGCGAAGGAGATATAATATGAATATCACAAAGTGCGCACTTGCGTTGACACTGGGGGCTGTTGCGGCTGTATCCGCCAACGGGGAGACGGCTGACACGCATACCGGCGTGGTCGCGGCCAATCCCGAAGACGCCGTCAAGAAGCAGGCTAGAAGCGTCCATCTCACATATCTCGGCCTGCCTCCGAAGATGATCGCGGCGGCCGCGACGGTTACGGTGCGCGAGACGGCGCCCGGCACATACTTTTCAGTCATGGGCTGGAGCTGCGGGTACTGTGGAATACAGGAGTTGTGGAACGGCTCGCACGCCGTGATATTCTCTGTATGGGATCCTGTCGACCCCCACGACTACTCGGCCCAGCCAGACGCTGTAAGGGCCGAGCACCGCGCCAAGGTAATCTACGCAGACCCGCTTATGGACGTTGCGCGTTTCGGCGGCGAAGGTTCGGGGGCCCGGACCATGGCCGGGTATGGGTGGAAAGTCGGTTCGAGCGTGCGTCTGCGCGTCACATCCGAACCCGACGGAACCAACCGCACCGCATTCACGTGCTGGCTCCGTGATGCGTCAAACGCGGGGACGTGGCACAGGCTGGCAACAATCTCCACCATGAATCGCAATGGCGAAGCGCCGGGGTTGGAGAACCTCTATTCGTTCGTCGAGGATTTCCGTCGCGATTACGACAGTGCGACGCGCATGAGACGGGCGGAGTATTCCGACATCGAGGGGCTGTCCGCCGCCGACGGCAAGTGGCACCCGATCATGCGCGCCGCTTTCACAGGCGACAGGACTCCGTCGACAAATGTAGACGCCGGCCGGGTTCCCGGCAAGCCTCGCGCGTTCTTCCTTGCTACGGGCGGCGCCACGACGAACGCGACGACACAGCTTTGGCATGAAATCAAGTAGGAGGCATTCACGATGGACAGGAAGCTCTACATCAACCCGCCGCTCGTAAACAGGGCTTACGACTGGAAGAACGGTCCGCAGCCGAAAACGCGCAAAGAGATCGACCGCTTCTTCGCGTCGCCCGCGATACGAAAGGTCAAGCAGGCGATGTGCGAGATGGGGCGTCGCATATACGCGCGCGGCTTCACCGACGGCAACGGCGGGAATCTTTCGGTGCGGGTGGGAGAGGATCTCGTCCTCTGCTCGCCTACACTCTGCTGCAAAGGCTTCATGGAAGAGCGCGACATATGCCTCGTCGACATGAACGCCGGGCAGCTTTGCGGATACCGTCCGCGCACAAGCGAAGTCAAGGTCCATATCGCGATGATGAAGACGGCGGGCTGGAACGCCTGCGTACACTGCCATCCGCCGCACTGCAA
>DGVK01000030.1:4910-5396 GCA_002395905.1 Verrucomicrobia bacterium UBA4286
CGCCGCACTGCAACGCGTTCCTCTTCGCCGGGAAGGTCCCGCCGAACGGAATCAACCCTGAGGCCGACATATTCCTCAACCAGATTCCGATTGCGCCGTATGCGACGCCCGGCACCGACGAGGTCGCGGCGAGCGTCGCCGAGGCGTCGAAGAAGTCTAATGTAGTCTTTATGGAGAACCACGGGATAGTCTGCGGCGCGCGCGACATAGAGGAGGCCGAATGGTTCGCCGAGAACGCCGACTCGTTCTGCCAGGTGCTTCTGCTCGCGGCGGGCCACGGCGCGCCGCTGCAGCAGGTCGGGCGCAGGTCGGTGAAGGACTTCCTCGCGATACGCAAGGCCATGGGGCTCCCGGTGGACGACGCACAGCCGCTCTACAACACCAACCGCTTCAACGGCTATGTCATGAAGAAGACAGGCAGGTAAACCAAAGGAGATAAAATGAACAGAATCATCCTCAACGAAACATCATACCACGGCGCGGGCG
>DGVK01000130.1 GCA_002395905.1 Verrucomicrobia bacterium UBA4286
CAAAAGTATTAGGTATTTTTGATCAAAAATATTAGGTATTTTGTAGCGCGCCCCGCCACCACCCTCGTTC
Organism: Verrucomicrobia bacterium UBA4286; assembly: GCA_002395905.1. Lineage (GTDB taxonomy): Bacteria > Verrucomicrobiota > Kiritimatiellia > RFP12 > UBA1067 > UBA1067. The sequence continues at coordinate 71 of DGVK01000130.1, forward strand.
GTCCCCCCTAGGAGGGTGTCGCGTGCCGGGCGGCACTTGACGGTGACGTGCCATTTTTGGTATTATTTCCCCATGAAAATGTCATTTGCGTTATTGCCGCTTGCGGCGGTTGTCGGCGGAATCATTGGCGCGTGGGGTCCTGTCGAGGAGCTCCGCGCCTACAAGGAACGTCCTCGCGCAGAGCGCAGAACCATTGACCGCGCGCGCTCGCGCGGAGGTTTCGACCCCATCGCGCAGCTCATAAACGTGCCGGACGCCGCGAAGCGTCCGCGCCGCGCGAAGGCGCCGCCTTCACCGTCCGAAAAGGCGGCGGTGGCGTCCGCGCCCGCCGAAGAGTCCGCTTCAGAGCCGATGACGAACGCCGTCGCCTCTGCGGACGTCGCCGCCGGACAAGACCGCGCGAAGCCGTCGCGTCGGCCGATGCTCGCGCCGGATGATCTCCAGGCCCGCATTGACGAGGCCTCAGAGCTGTGGCGCACCCGCATACAGCTCGCCCGCGCGACCGCGCTTGAGAAGCTCGGCATTCCGGAAGACGGCGCGGAGGCTTTTGACACCGCGCTCGCCGATATGAACGACAAACTGCGCGAGTCCATGCAGGCCATGGCCGACACTCTCGCCGGTGAAGAATCCCTTACGCCCGAACTCGGTATTCGGCTCATGGGCGACCTGTCGGCGACGCTCGCCGAGACATACGACCAGATCGGCGGCGCGGTAGACGGGTCGAAGCGCGGCGAGGTGTCGTCGATGCAGCTCATGGAGTTCATCGATCCTTCCGTCGCCGAACCGTTGATAGCCGTCAAGGACAAACTTCGCGGCCCGCGCGCGCGCACTCAGGAGGGCGGCGAATGAGTCTGCGGCGCATATGGCAGGCGGGGCTTTTCGAGCTTTTCGGCGCGGTTCGCAGCCGCCGCGCCATCGTCGTGATGGTCCTTTATCTCGCGGCGTCGCTGCTCGGCATGAGCGGAACCATCTCGGCCCTCGGCAGGATGGAGACCGAGATATCTTCCGCCCTCAAACTCGACACGGCCGAAAACGCCAGGAGCGGCGTTGTCTCGCGGACGCTCTGGCAGTCGCAAAGCTTCCAGTGCATCGCCCGCAACATTGTCGGCGATTCGCCGGTGTATGACGACATCTGCGGCCGCCACCCCGCCGAGCTCATTTACGCGTGGCTCACATTCCTCGCAGTGCCGATGCTTACGATCCTGATGGCGGCGAACCGCATCGCCGACGACGTCCGCTCGGGCGCCGTCCGCTACATGATAACGCGCGTCTCGCGCCTTGAGTGGGCGCTCGGGAAATACGTCGGCAACGCGCTTCTGATGGCAGCGGGCCTCGCGGTCGGGGCGTTCGCCGCGTGGTGCGTCGCGGCGTTCAGACTGTCCGGCGCGGACATCGCCGCGCTTCTGCCGTCCATGTTCGGCTGGGCGGCCAAGGCGTGGGCGCTGTCGCTCGCGTGGCTCGGTCTCGCGCTCGGCATTTCCCTCATGGTGCATACCGGCGCGAAGGCGACCTCGCTCGGCATGAGCGCGCTGGTCGCGTTCTCGGCGGCGTCTGCATCGCTGGAGCGTTTCGGCTCGCGCGTCCTGGCGCTCGGGCGGCTGTTCCCGTCGTCCGTCGAAGGTTCGCTCTGGCGCGCGTCGTTCGCGCCGGTCGCGAGCGCTTCGGCGTGGCTCGTCATTCTCGGGCTTCTCTATCTCACGGCGGGCTACGCCTTCTTCGCGAGGAGGGACGCGCGATGAACGAGGCACTTGTCACGCGCGACCTCGTGAAGCGCTACCGCGGCGGACGCGCCCTCGACGGATTTTCGCTCTCCGTCCCGCTCGGCGCGACGATGGGGCTCGTCGGGCGCAACGGCGCAGGCAAAACGACATGGATGATGACCGTCGCGGGGTTTGTCATCCCGAATTCCGGCCGCATCGACATACTCGGGCGCGGACCCTTCGACGCCGCGAAACACGCAGGGCGTCTCTCTATCCTGCCGCAGGACTCCGAACTGCCGCTTGAGGCGCGTCCGCGCGAACTTCTGCGGCGCTACGGGATTCTCCAGGGGCTGTCGCGCGACGCCGCCGACAGGGAGGCGGCCGCGCTTCTCGACGCTTTTAACATGTCCGAAAAGGCGTCCAGCCCGGTGCGCTCGCTTTCGCACGGCATGCGCAAGCGCATCATGGTCGCGCAGGCGTTCATAGGCTCGCCCGATATAGTGCTTCTCGACGAGCCGCTCAGCGGGCTCGACCCCGTCGAGGCCGACAGAATGCGCTCGTTCATCCTCGGACGGCGCGGACGCGAAACGCTCGTCGTGTCGTCGCACAACCTCGGCGATATCGAAAAGCTGTGCTCGCATGTGGCGTTCATCGACGCGGGACGGCTGGAGCGCGTCGACACGCTCGCGTCGATAACGTCCGGGTCGGGAAGGGTTGCGGTGAAGCTGCGGACGCGGCCGGACGACATTGCCGCGCTTGAGGCGCGCTTTGAGGGGATGAAGATGTGCTGGCGCGACGACGCGCACGAGCTGGCGGTGGAGTTTGATCCGTCGATTCCGCCCGAGGCCGCGAACGAACGTCTTCTGCCCGCGCTGTTCGCGTTCGGCGTCA
>DGVK01000071.1:0-5008 GCA_002395905.1 Verrucomicrobia bacterium UBA4286
GTCGAGATGCCCATCTTCGACATGATCTTCATCAGCCCCTTGCAGACCGCCGACACGTAGTTCGCCGTGGCCCGGTATGGGGCGACCTCCGTTCGCCCCGCAATATCCGCCACCGTCGCGAGCGCGAGATACGGATTCACCGCCGTCGCGCCAAAGCCGAGCAGAACGGCGAAGTGGTGAACTTCGCGCACCTCGCCCGATTCCACGATGATGCCGACAGACGGACGCGCCCCAGACTCGACGAGTGCCCTGTTCACCGCCGCGACAGCAAGAAGAGAGGGAATGCGGAGAGATTGTTTGATTGTTTGATTGTTTAATTGTTTGATTGAATCGCTAAGGATAAGTATCTTCGCTCCTTCCCTGACTGCGGCGAGCGCGTCGGCGGCAAGGTTGTCGAGCGCGGCCTTCAGACCGCCGTAGAAGAACATTGAAAGCGTCTTCGCGGGGAAATCGGGAATGTTCCTCAGGCGCGCAAGTTCGTCGTCCGTCAGGACAGGACGCGTCATCTTCACGAGGCGAGCGTGTTCCGGCGTCTCGGAGAGAATGTTTCCCTCGTTGCCGATGTAGGTCATGATCGACATCACGAGCTCCTCTCGGATCGGATCGATCGGCGGATTCGTCACCTGCGCGAAGAGCTGGTGGAAGTAGTCGAAGAGAATGCGCGGCCGGTGTGCGAGCGCTGCAAGCGCCGCGTCGTTGCCCATCGCGCCAACCGGCTCGTGGCCAGTCTCCGCCATCGGACGGAGGATGAGCTCGATGTCCTCGAGCGTCCACCCGAAGCGGTTTTGATCGGACGCAGTCCGACCATCGGGACTGGACGGCACGATTTCCGTGAAAAGCCCCGTGACGGGAATATGGTTTTCCTTCACCCAGCGACGATACGGACGCCGCCGCGCGTAGTATGTCTTGAGCTCCGTGTCCTCCATGAGACGGTGCTTTTCGAGATCGAGCCAGAGAAGCGAGCCGGGACGAAGCCGTCCGTGGCGCACGACCGATTCCGCAGGGATGTCGAGAACTCCCGTCTCCGACGCAAGAACGAAAAGTCCGTCTTTCGTTAGCGTCCAGCGCGCGGGTCTGAGGCCATTTCGGTCGAGCGCCGCGCCGAGTCCGAGTCCGTCGGTGAACGCGACGGCGGCAGGTCCGTCCCACGGCTCCATCAGCGCGGAGTGGTACTCGTAGAACGCGCGCACATCGTGTCCCATGTGGTATTTCCTGCCCCACGCCTGCGGGACAAGCATCATCATCGCGTGCGGCGCATCGCGTCCTGCGGCGACCAGCAGCTCGAAGATGTTGTCAAGCGAAGCCGAGTCGGACTGCCCCCCGTGGACGATCGGCAGGACCTTCTTCAGCTCGCCTTCGAAAACGTGCGACGCAAGCGAGACCTCGCGCGCGGCGAGGGCGTTTAGGTTGCCCTTGATCGCGTTGATCTCGCCGTTGTGCGCGATGGCGCGGAACGGATGCGCCAGTTCCCACGAAGGGAAAGTGTTCGTCGAGTAGCGCTGGTGCACGATTGCGAACGGCGAGACGAAATCCGGGTCGGAGAGGTCTGGATAGAACTCCTCGATCTGCGTCGCGAGAAGCAGCCCCTTGTAGACGATCGTCCGCGACGAGCAGGAGCAGACATAGACTGATTTCGATGTCTTCTCTATCTGGCGGCGGACGATGTAAAGGCGGCGTTCGTCGGCGCTGTCAATGAACACCTGCCTTATCCGAGGCATGACGGCGCGGGCGTCGCGACCTACGGCATTTGGATTCACAGGAACATCGCGCCATGCGAGCACCTCGCATCCCTCGCCCTTCACCGCCGCCTCGATCTTCTCCTCTTCGCCCTCGCCGCCGAAGATCATCGCCACGCCGAACGGCTCTTCACTCTTTGCGATCTTTGCGTTCTTTGCAGCTAAAGCCTTTCTGAAGAACGCATGCGGAATCTTCATCAGGAGCCCTGCGCCGTCGCCCGTCTCGGGGTCGTTCCCCGTTGCGCCGCGGTGCATGAGCCGCTTCAGAATCGTCATGCCCTTCTCGACGATGTCGTGGCTCGCCTCGCCGGAGAGGTTGGCGACCATCCCGACGCCACATGCGTCGTGCTCATATTCTCGCCTGTAAAGGCCCTGCTGTACGTATTTGCCGTTCATCTTCTTTTCCTCGAGATCATTCGACTGTTACAGATTTCGCCAGGTTGCGCGGCTGGTCTATTTCGCATCCGCGAAGCCGAGCGACGTGGTACGCAAAGAGCTGGAGCACCACCACCGTCACGATTGGCGACAGCTCCGCGCATGTCTTCGGAATCACAAGCGCATCCGTTACTGCCGCGGCCGCCGCCTCATCGCCCTCGGTCACTACGCCAACGACCGGTGCCATGCGCGTACGGCACTCCTGCACGTTGCCGAGAGTCTTTTCCTTGCCGGGAATGTCGGCGAGAAGCGCGACGACAGGAGTCTTCTCCGAGAGGAGCGCAATCGGCCCGTGCTTGAGCTCCGCCGCCTGGTAGCCCTCGGCATGCACATAGGCGACTTCCTTGATCTTAAGCGCTCCCTCAAGCGCCACTGGGTGCAGCATCCCGCGCCCGATGAAAAACATGTCGTCGGCCTTAGCGTACTTTTCCGCGACTTTCGCGATTGCATCGTTGCCCTCGAGCACCTTGCCGACGAGCTCGGGGAGACGCGAGATCTCCTTCACGAGCCTGTCGCCGTCCTCAAAGGAGAGTCGGCGCGTCCTGCCGAGCTTAAGTGCCGTCATGAGAAGCGCCGTCACCTGGGCTGTAAATGCCTTGGTCGACGCGACGGAAATCTCGGGCCCAGCGTGAAGATATACGCCACGCCCGGCTTCACGTGCGATTGTGGAGCCGACGACGTTGCACAGTCCCGAGACGAGCGCACCCTTCCTAATCGATTCTCGGACTGCCGCAAGCGTGTCGGCAGTCTCGCCTGACTGCGAAAGCGCAATCACCCAGTCGTCGGGGCCGACGATCGGATTCGAATACCTGAACTCCGCCGCCTGCTCGGGGGCCGTCGGGATGTCTGCCAGTTTCTCGAAGAGGTACTTGCCGACCATGCCCGCGTGGAGCGAAGTCCCGCACCCAACGATGACGACGCGCCGTACGGCCGCGAGTTCGCGCGGAGAGAGCGAAAGCCCCGAGAGGAACGCTGTTCCGCCCGCGGGATCAAGCCGGCCGCGGATCGTGTTCGCAAGCGCGTCGGGCTGCTCGAAGATCTCCTTGAGCATGAAGTGCTCGTAGCCGCCCTTCTCTATCGCGCCGATGTCCCAGTCCACTTCCTGCACTTCGCGCGTGACNNGGCTGCTCGAAGATCTCCTTGAGCATGAAGTGCTCGTAGCCGCCCTTCTCTATCGCGCCGATGTCCCAGTCCACTTCCTGCACTTCGCGCGTGACGGGCGTGTTGTCGAGCGTGTGGATGTCCACGCCTTTTGGCGTGATGCGCGCGATGTCGCCGTCCTTGAGGTAGATGACCTGGCGGGTGTACGCGACGATGGCCGACACGTCGCTTGCGACGACGATGTCGTCTTCTCCCACTCCGACGACGAGAGGGCTTCCCCTGCGGGCGACGACCATCTCGCCAGGATGCTTTGCCGATATCGCGGCGATTCCGTAGGTGCCCTCGACGCGCTTGAGCGCCTCGGCCGCAGCCGCCAGGAAGTCGCCTTTGTCGAACGCGGCGACAAGATGGGCGACGACTTCGGTGTCGGTCTGCGAAAGGAATTTCACGCCGCGCTTCTCGAGCCCCGCGCGGAGCGCCGCATAGTTCTCGATTATGCCGTTGTGCACGAGAGCGAGACTGCCGCCGTCCGCGACGTGCGGGTGCGCATTGGCGACGGTCGGGAGTCCGTGCGTCGCCCAGCGCGTGTGCGCGATGCCGATCGTGTACTTGCCGCGCTCGCCTTCGGGAAGTGCCCGCGAAAGGAGATTGTCGAGCTTTGCGACCTTCCCCGTCTGCTTGTATATTTTTATGCCTTCTGCAGATTCAAGCGCGACGCCCGCCGAGTCGTAGCCGCGGTACTCAAGCCGCCTCAGACCGTTGACGAGCGGACCGACCGCCGATTTGTTCCGCGAAGTAAATCCCACTATTCCGCACATTGCCTTTTTCTCCTTAGATCTGCAGCAGCTTGCCGCTTGCGAGCGCGCGGACGACGAGAGACGCGCCGCTGGCGCAGTCGCCGACGCAGAAGATGTTCCGCACGGGATCGGCGACAAGCGCCGTGCGCGTCGTCTGCGCAAGCTTCAGCTGCGAGACGATCGGATTCTTCGCCGGAACGCCGGTGAAGCCCATCGCAAGGAACACGAGGTCGGCCTCGATGACTTCATTGGTGTTCGGCACGCTGTGGAACTTCATCGGACGTCCCTCGGGCGAGAACTCCCATTCGACGCTCTCGACTTCAACGCCGGAGACGCATGCGGACGCCGGTGGAACGTCGTCCCTACCAATGAACCTCAGAGAATTCAGGTTCCAGCGCCGCACGCACCCTTCTTTGTGGCTGGAGCTTGTGCGCAGCATGTAGGGCCAGAGCGGCCAAGGAGTGGAGGCGTCGCGCTCGTCCGGCGGCTTCGGCATGATCTCGATCTGCGTCACACTCGCCGCTCCCTGGCGGATCGACGTGCCCACGCAGTCGCTGCCAGTGTCGCCTCCGCCTATCACGAGGATCTTCTTACCCTTCGCGTTGATCGGCGCCTCAGTGATTTCCCCCGTCAGGAAACGATTCTGTCCTTCCAGAAGCTCAAGCGCGAGATGGATGCCGCCGAGTTCGCGTCCTGGAATCTTTAGGTCTCGCGCGGCTGGAGTTCCGATCGCAACGACAACCGCGTCGTGTTCCTTCTTCAGCCACTCCGCGGAGACGTCCTTGCCGACTTCGCAGTCCGTCACGAAGCGGATCCCCTCCGCCTCCAGAACCTTGCGCCTTCTGTCGATAAGCGCCTTGTCGAGCTTGAAGCACGGAATTCCGTAGCGGAGGAGTCCGCCGATGTTCTTCCTGCGCTCGTACACCGTCACCGCGAATC
>DGVK01000071.1:5066-5345 GCA_002395905.1 Verrucomicrobia bacterium UBA4286
TCACCGCGAATCCGCGGCGGCGCAGGGTGACGGCCGCCGAAAGACCCGCGGGCCCAGCGCCGATGACGGCGACGGACTTGCCTTTCTCCTTTTCCGGCGGACGCGGCACGACCCATCCGTTCGCGAGCGCCGTCTCGATGATGCGCTTCTCCGACTGTCGCACCATAACGGCCTCCTCGTCCAGTCCGTGCACGCAGCTCGCCTCGCACAGTGCGGGGCAGATTCGCGAGGTGAACTCCGGGAAGTCGGAATTGGCCGAGAGGAGCGCGTAGGCACGCT
>DGVK01000042.1 GCA_002395905.1 Verrucomicrobia bacterium UBA4286
AGGCGATGGGCGTGAAGGGCGTCGACAAGATGACTGTGACCGAATACCGCAAGGCCGCTATCGCCGCGGTTGAGAAGCTCGCCAAGGATGTCGGCATCCCGCCGAACCTCAAGGGCGTTCTCAAGAAGGAGGACGTAAAGTTCCTCTCCGAGTCGGCCTACGCCGACGCGTGCCGTCCGGGCAATCCGCGCGACTGCACGGTCAAAGACATCGAGAAACTCTATCTCTCGCTGATTTAATGGCGCATCCGCACCATAAAGGACCGCGCGAGATGGTCTCCGGCGGGGAGTGGCTCTACGGCCGCAACCCCGTCGAAGAGGCTCTCGCGGCTGGACGCCGCACGGCGAGCGAGATCGTTCTGCCTCCGGCGTTCCCCGATGAAGACGACCAGATAGCCCGCATACGCGACGAGGCTCACGCGCGCCATCTGGTCGTTCGCACTATGGAGCGCGCCCAGCTCGACAAGCTCACGCGCTTCGGCCACCATCAGGGCGTCGCGCTCAAGACGACGGGTTATCCGTATGTCGGCTTCGAAGAGATTCTGCGCGACGTCCATGAAGACGGGAACGCGCTCGTCGTCGTTCTCGACCATCTTGAAGACCCTCAGAACGTCGGATCGATCCTGCGCACGGCGTGCGCCGTCGGCGCGACCGGCGTCGTCATCCCCGAAGACCGCGCGTGCGGCATAACGCCTGCGGCGGTCCGCGCCTCGGCTGGAGGCGCCGAGCATCTGAAGGTCGCGCACGTCGTGAACGTGGTGCGCGCGATGAAGGACCTCAAAGATGCCGGGCTTTGGTTCACAGGCCTCGACTTCGGCGATGACTCCAGACCCTACACCGAAATCGACTTCAAGGGGCGCGTCGGCCTTGTCGTCGGCGCGGAGGGCGCGGGAATGTCGCGCCTCGTGAGGGAGACGTGCGACTTCATCGCCGAGCTGCCCATGCCAGGCGGTTTCGAGTCGCTCAACGCAGGCGTCGCGGCGGCCGTCGCGATGTATGAGATTCTAAGGCAGCGCGCATAGCCGTGCGGAGATTTGATATAATTACACCACAACCAGAAACAACAAGGAGCTAGTCGACATGCAGAAGACAGTCATAAAGAACGCCCACGTGATTTCGCCCGACGTCGACCTCGTCGGCGCTACGATCGTGGTCGAAGGAAAGAAGATTACACAGGTCACGACGAAGAAGGTGTCCGAGAAGGGCGCGTCTACGATCGTGGACGTCAAAGGCCAGTATGTAATGCCGGGCTTCATCGACGTCCACACCCATGGCGCGCTTACCTACGACTTCTGCGATCCCGATCCACAGGCGGTGTTCAAACTGGCCGAGGCCAAGCTCGCCGAGGGCGTGACGACGGTCCTCCCGACGACGCTCACCGTCTCTCACGAGGAGCTTGTTGTCGCGGCGAAGAACGCCAAGGCCTATGTCGAGGCAGGTTCGCCGTTCGCGAAGGTTCCCGGCATCCATCTCGAAGGGCCGTTCATCAATGTGAAGTGCTGCGGCGCGCAGAACCCGAAGTTCGTCCGCAAGCCCGAGATCAAGGAGGTGAAGGAGATCAACAAGATCTTCCCCGTCAAGCAGATATCCTACGCGGTCGAGACCGAGGGCGGCGCGAAGTTCGCCAAGGAGTGCATCAAGATGGGCGTCGTTCCGAGCTGCGGCCACACAGGCGCGAAGCTCGCCGACCTCATGCCGGCCTACAAGAACGGCCTCAGGCACATGACGCATTTCTGCAACCAGATGACGCCTCTGCACCATCGCGAGATCGGCATGGTCGGCGCGGGCTTCCTTATTGAAGACCTCAACACCGAAGTGATCTGCGACAAGATACATCTCTGCCCCGACATGCTCAAGCTCATCTTCACGCGCCGCAGCCTTGCGCACGTGCAGATGATCACAGACTCGCTCAGGTGCTCCCACTGCAAAGACGGCTATGCCTTCCAGATGGGCGGCCTGGATGTCCTGCTCAAGGACGGCGAGGCGCGTCTCGTCAAGGGCGGCAACCTCGCGGGCTCTACGCTCTGGATGGGGATGGGGCTCAAGAACGTCCACGACGTCACCGGCATTCCGCTCAAGGATCTCGTCCGCACGACCTCGTGGAACCAGGCCATCGAGTTCGGCTGGGGCCGCGAGCTCGGCAAGGTCGAGAAAGGCTTCACCGCCGATCTGGTTGTGATAAATCCGCGCAGCTGGAAGCCGTCGGCCGTGTTCGTTGACGGCGAGCAGCGGATATGATATACTACACGCTGTTTTGACGATTAGGAGAGATGGCTGAGTGGCTGAAGGCAGCGGTTTGCTAAATCGTCGTACGGGGTAAACCCGTACCGGGGGTTCGAATCCCCCTCTCTCCGCCATCAGCGGTTCAAAGACTCCCGAGGCAGAAGCCCCGGGAGTTTTTGATATCCTGGACATGCGCAAGCGCGATGTGACGATATATGCTATAATACACTGCGTATGAAGCTTATCGAAGAACTGAAGGAACGGGGGCTCATCGACGCCCTCACCGACCCTGCGATCGCCGAGGCGCTCGACAGCCCCGTGACGCTTTACTGCGGCTTTGATCCGAGCGCACGCTCGCTGCAGGCCGGGAACCTCGTCTCCATAATGGTGCTGAGGCGCTTCCAGCAGGCCGGCCACAAGGTTATCGCTCTTGTCGGCGGCGCGACCGGCCTCATCGGAGATCCCAGCGGCAAGAGCGCCGAGCGCAACATGCTTACCGTGGAGCAGGTCGCCGAGAACAAGAAAGGCATACGCGAAAACCTTTCGCGCATACTAGACTTCGACGGGCCGAACCCCGCCGTGATGGTCGACAACTACGACTGGTACAGCGGCACGAGCGCCATTGAATTCCTGCGCGACATAGCAATAAACTTCCGCGTGCCGCAGATGCTCGCGAAGGAGAGCGTGAAGAAGCGTCTTGAGGCGAGCGAAGGCGCGCTCACCTTTACGGAGTTCAGCTACCAGATACTTCAGGGCAACGACTTCCTCCATCTTTTCGACAGCTACGGCTGCACGCTCGAGGTCGGCGGCGCGGACCAGTGGGGCAACATAACAGCCGGCACCGATCTCGTCCACCGTATGCGCGGCAAGACGGCTTTCGGTCTCACATTCCCGCTTCTTCTCGACTCCACCGGGCGCAAGTTCGGCAAGTCCGAAGGGAACGCCCTCTTCCTCGACGCCTCGATGACGAGCGAGTACGACTGGTACCAGTACTTCCTGCGCGCGGCCGATGCGGATGTCATACGCTACCTCAAGGTGTTTTCTATGCGCTCCCTTGACGAGATAGCCGAGCTTGAGGCGCAGATGAAGGCGAATCCGGAGGCGCGAATCCCCCAAAAGGCGCTCGCCGAGGAGCTTACGCGCCTTGTTCACGGCGAGGAAGGCCTCAAGAAGGCGCTCGGTGCGACGCAGACTCTCTTCGGGGGCGACGTCACGGGTCGCAGCGCCGCAGAACTCGAAACCATTTTCAAGGATGTGAAGTCCGCCGAGATGCCGAAGGCAGAAGTCGTCGGCAGGAGCGTCTGGGCGGTAGCTGCGGCGGCCGGGATGTTCAAGTCCAACGGCGAGGCGCGCCGCATGGCTGCGCAGGGAGGCCTCTCGCTCAACGGCGCGAAGGTCGACGACAGGCGCGTCTTCGACGAATCCGACCTCATCGACGGCCGCGTGGCAATACTGCGCCAGGGCAAGAAGAACAACTTTCTGATCAAGGTCTGACAGCTTCGCCGATGAAGACTATCGAGAGATACGTGTTCGGTTCGTTCCTTTCGAGCTTCACACTCGCGTTCCTCGTGCTTACCTTTGTGCTTACGATCGCGCTGATGGTGCAGATTGTGAGCTACATCCTGAGCGGTCTTCCTTTGAAGCTCGTCGGCGAGTTCGCGATGGTGAGCTTCCCCGAGACGCTCCAGTGGACGATGCCTCTGGCGCTTCTCGTGTCAAGCGTGCTAGTGTTCTCGCGCATGAGCGCCGACAGCGAAATCGCGGCGATGCGCGCATGCGGCGTGAATCTGCTGTCGGTCATGAAGTGGCCGATGGTCTTCGGCCTCATGTGTTCGCTTGTCGGTGTATATGTCAACAACGAGATCGTGCCTCGCGGCCACGAACTGCGCCGTTCGCTCAAGGCCAAGGTGTCGGTCGACACCGGTCTTGACATCCTCGAGCCGGGGCGCGTCATAACCGACTTCCCCAAAATGAAGCTCTACTTCGGCGCCAAGGAGGGGAACTGGGTCTACGACCTCATCGTAATCGACTATTCCAACCCGAAGTTCGACCGCATGATAACGGCGTCTAAAGCGCTGGTCGAGAGCAGAGGGCGCGACATCTTCCTCGATCTCTACAACATGACGGTCGACCCCGTGGACGAGGATCATCAGTCCATGGCGCGCGCCAACAGGGCGCAGCACGTCGTGAAGGACGCGCTCAAGGAGTCGAAGTACAACAAGAAGGAGAAAGACCTGCGCCTGATGGAACTCGTCGACAGAATCAACAGATACCGCGCGCTTGTGAAGCAGATGAAAGGCGACAGCAAGGCCAAAGGCGTGGAGCGCAAGCTCCTTAAGCGCGACCTCTGCGAACTCAAGGTGGAGCTCTCGAAGAGGCTCGTCTTCGCGATGGCGTCGTTCTGCTTCGTGCTTGTCGGAATCCCGCTCGGCATCAAGGCCCAGCGCAAGGAGTCCACTGTCGGCATGGCGATCGCCCTCGGCGTGTCGCTCGGCTACTACCTTATCGTGATCCTCATGCTGAGCCTTCACAAGAACTACTCGCTTCACCCCGAAATCCTGATATGGTCGGCCGTGCTCGCCTGCCTGCTGCTGGCGTCGCGGCTCATACCCAAAAACCTCTGACTTCCAAAGGAGCCCGCACCATGGCAAAGATACATCCAACAGCAATCGTCGAAGACGGCGCCAAGCTCGGCGCTGACGTTGAAATCGGCCCGTATGCGCATGTCGGCCGCGATGTCGCGATAGGCGGCGGAACCGTCGTCATGCAGGGCGCGATAGTCGACGGCCACACTACGATCGGTTCGAAGTGCCAGATATTCCCCTATGCGCTGATCGGCATGAAGACGCAGGACCTCAAGTACAAGGAAGGGTCCACAAGCTACGTCGAGATAGGCGACAGAACCGTGATACGCGAATTCGCGACAGTCCATCTCGGCACGGCCGACGGCGAAAAGACCGTGATCGGCAGCGACTGTCTCTTCATGGCCTACTGCCATGCGGCGCACGGCGTGATCCTGGGCGACCATGTGATATGCTCCAACTCGGTGCAGCTCGCGGGCGACGTGCATCTCCAGGACTGGGCGATCGTCGGCGGATGCTCGGCGTCTCACCAGTTCTGCACCGTCGGCGCTCACGCGATGGTGGGCGGCATGTGCAAGATAAGGCAGGACTTCCCTCCATACATGCTCGGCGACATGGTGGACGGCGCGATGAAGGTAATCGGCCCGAACGTCGTCGGCCTCACGCGCCGCGGCTTCGCGAAGGACGTCATCCACGCGCTCAAGGAGGCCCACCGCTTCATCTACCGCGACGGCCTCAACAGGACGCAGGCGCTCGAACGCGTCGAGAACGACGTCGAGCAGTTCGACGAGATACGCCGCCTCGTCGCGTTCTACCGGCAGTCAACGCGCGGGGTGTCGTGATGGCTTTCGATTTCACCGGCGCGACTTTCGACTCGCGGCTCGTGAAGCCCGGTATGCTCTTCATCGCTCTGAAGGGCGAAAAGGCCGACGGACACGACTTCATCCCGCAGGCCCGCGCCGCCGGCGCGGCGGGGATCGTCGACGGACAGGGCGAACTTGACGCGCTCGCGCGCGACTACCGCCGTTCTCTGAAAGCCAAGGTCGTCGGCGTAACCGGTTCGGCGGGGAAGACGACCACCAAAGAGCTTGTTAAAACGTTCCTCTCGACCGTCGGCAGGGTCCATGCCACGGAGGGCAACTACAACAATCATATAGGCGTGCCGCTTACGATTCTCAACTGTCCGAAGGACGCCGACTTCCTCGTTCTCGAGATGGGATCGAACCATCCGGGCGAGATCGCGGCGTTGTGCGACGTTGCCGAGCCGGACTGCGCTATTGTCACGAATGTCGGGACGGCCCATATGGAGTTCTTCGGTTCGCAGGACGGCATAGCCGAGGAAAAGGGGACTCTTCTGTCTCGCGCGAAGCTTTTCGGCGTCGTGTCTGGCGGCAACGTGCGGCTTGAACGTCTGCGCGGAATGTGCAAAGGCGAGTTCATCGAGGTCGACCCGCGCCCGGCGTGGCTTGAAAAGGCGATGTCGCAGGTTCTCCCCGGGGCGCACAACGTTTCGAACGCCGCGCTCGCCTTCGCCGTCGCGGAACGTTTCGGCGCGACGCGCGAAGGGGCTGTGCAGGCGCTTGAAGGATTTGCGCTCCCCGGCGCGCGGTGGAGGAAAAGCGTCCGCGACGGCGTGACGTATATCGACGATTCCTACAACGCCAACCCTGATTCCATGATCGCCGCGCTTGACGCGTTCGCGTCGACGCCGTGCGACGGGAAGCACGTGGCGGTCCTCGGCGACATGTTAGAGCTCGGGCCGGCCGCCGCCGAAATGCACCGCCGCGTGTTCGAACACGCGATGAAGCTCGGGATACCGCTCGTCATCGGCGTCGGCGAGGAGAGCTCGAAGTGCATATGCCATCTCGCCTACAAGACGCTTGCGCCGCTCAAGAAGAAGTTTCGCCTGGACGTGTCGTCGGGCGACCTCGTCCTTCTCAAGGCGTCGCATTCCATGAATCTGAGTTCGCTCCTCGAGAATTGACGATGCATGGAAGGACTTCATACTCGGCGCTTTTTGCGGCGGCTGCTTTTTTCGCGTCTGTCGCGTGCGGTGCGTCTGCGGCGGAGGTCGAGGCCGATTTCATAATATACGGTGCGACGAGCGCAGGTCTTTCGGCCGCCATAGCCGCGCAGAGGGAGGGCCTCAAGGTTGTTGTCGTTTCGCCGGAGCGTGAAATCGGCGGACTCACCACGGGCGGCCTCGGACAGACCGATATAGGCAACAAGGACGTTTTCGGCGGCCTTTCGAGACGCTTCTACCGAGATGTAAAAAGACACTACGCCGACGACTCCAGCTGGAAGTGGCAAAAGCACGACGAATACAAGCCTACCGGTCAGAGCGCCTTCCGCCGCGAAGAAGACGCCATGTGGACGTTCGAGCCTTCGGCCGCGCGCGCCGTGCTGGACAGCTGGGTGAAGACGCATGCGATCGACATCCGGAAAGGCGAGTTCCTCGACCGCGGCGAAGGCGGCGTGGAGAAGAGCGACTGCGCCGTCGTAAAATCCTTCCGGACGCTCTCAGGCACGGTATACCGCGCCAGGATGTTCGCCGATGCAACTTACGAAGGCGACCTGATGGCCGCTGCAGGCTGCACATATGCGGTTGGACGCGAGGCCAACGCGGAATTCGGCGAGACGCTCAACGGCCGGCAGAAGCGCAACTCCAGAAACCATCAGCTCATGCCGGGCGTCGATCCATATGTCGAGAAGGGCAATCCCGCGAGCGGACTTCTGCCGGGAATCGAGCCGGACGACGGGGAAGCGGACGGGACTGCGGACGGCCGTGTGCAGGCGTACTGCTTCAGAATGTGCCTTACAGACGTGCCCGAAAACAGGATTCCCTTCAAGCGCCCTGCCGACTATTCGCCCCTCGACTACGAGCTCCTGCTGAGGAATCTGGAGGCAACGCCCGCAAAGAAACTCGCCGTGCCGTGGATAAACTCGGCCATGCCCAACAGGAAGACTGATACAAACAACAAGTCCGGCTTTTCGACGGATCTCATAGGCGGCTCGGCGCGCTATCCCGAAGCGTCGTACGAAGAGCGCGGACGCATCGCCGCGCGCCATCTTTCCTACCAGCAGGGGCTTATGTGGACGCTTGCGAACGATGAGCGCGTGCCTGCGTCGATACGCGAAGAGGTTTCGCGATGGGGAACGTGCCGCGATGAATTCCAGGGAGAGCGCGGCGACGGGTGGCAGAACCAGCTGTATGTGAGAGAGGCGCGGCGGCTTAGAGGCGAATACGTCATGACCGAAGCCAACTGCCGCGGCACGGCGGTCGCGGGGAAGCCGGTCGCCATGGGCGCGTATACGATGGATTCGCATAACTGCCGCCGTTATGTAGGCGAAGACGGCTTTGCGCACAACGAAGGGAATATCGAGGTCGGGCGCGACGCCAGAGGACGGAAGCTTCCTCCGTATCCGATAGACTACGGCGCGATCGTTCCCAGGCGCGCGGAGTGCGCGAACCTGTTTGTTCCCGTGTGCCTCTCGGCGACACATATCGCATTCGGGTCGATAAGGATGGAGCCCGTCTTTTTCACTCTCGGCGAAGTGGCGGGCGTGGCGGCGGCGCTTGCAATAAAGCATGGCACGCCGGTGCAGGACGTTCCATACGCCGAGCTTAAGGAAAAGCTCGTCGCGGCGGGAGTGGTTCTGGAGCGTCCGGCCAACGGCGCGAAGCCGTCGCAGAACGGCGCGAAGAGCCGCATCGCCGGCAGGCCCGAACCGGTTGCGGCCGTGCGCGAAACGAAACCCAGACTGCACTACGGCTTCAAAGGTGAAGTGTCGAGCGGCTATCTTTCGTCCGGAGGAACGCTGGGCGATACGCGTCCCGTATCTACTCAGCAGGTGACGTGGCTTGCGGATTTCGGCGAGGCGGGGAGCATCTCCGGATATGTGTGGACCAAAAGCTCGCTTCACAACAAGCAGCACGAAATCCACAGGGCGGAGTTTGACCAGATAGAGACGACGATATATTACGGGAATACGTGGCGCTTCCCGGACGGCGTGGAGCTCAGGGCGAAGGTCGGGCCTTTGTGGAATCCGTTGATAGGCTATAACGACGGGCACAACTGCGATTGGGGGATCCATTTCGTGCAGAGCCTCGAAAACAGCATCCTTACGCCTTATGTCAACGCACTGTGGATGATAGCGCCGAGTCCGCGCTCGCGCATAAGGTTCGGCGTCCAGAGAGATTTTCCCGTAAACGAACGCTGGTCGATAATGCCGTTTCTGGAGACTGTCTGGATGGACGAGCGGCGCTTTCAGTCGCGCTACGGCGGGATACCGCAGGACCGGTTCCTCGGTGGTGCGTTCGCCACGATGACTGCCGGACTGCAGCTCTCCTGGTATTTCAAGGAAGGGTGGAGGATGTTCATGCGGTTTCGGCAGTATGATATCATAAACAGCCAGTCGCGCCGCGCTGTAAGACGCCAGAGTTCATATTACGCCAAGTGCGACTATCTCATCGTTGGCATAGGAATAGAGTGCAGCTTCTAGGCCGGACGCCGAGGCGAGAACCTCGTTAGTGAAAATCGGGGACTGGCCCTGCTTTCCCCTCTGGTTGAACCTTTCGTTTCTGAAACTCATAATCGTTTCCTCGTTCGACACCGCACGGACGGCGAGGAAACGCCCCCGCCCGTCGATCCGCACGGACGAGGAATATTGTCGCAAGTCTGCCAGACCCATGCCCTAAGTCTGCCTGACTTATGCCCTAAGCCTGCCTGACTTGCCACACAAGCCTGCCTGACTTGCCACTCAAGCCTGCCTGACCCTGTGCTAGCCAACACAGGGCGAGGGAAAAATGGTATAATATCGTCATCTCGCGAGGCGCAGAGCGGCGAAAGTCATTCGCGCGGCGCGTGGTCATAGTTCGGGAAACGGGATCAATCCCCACCGGGCGTTTATCAATGTAGCATCAACGCTACACGTCGTTCACACGAAATACTAGCACTATTTCTTTAACCGAGCGGCATGTAAGTGGAGGTGCGCCCATATGGGCGCATTCTCTCTTGAGTGTATTCGGTTAGGCCTGTGCTAGGGCTTCGTGTGAGTACATGACAGGGATGTGCGCTCTCTTTTCATGCATGTGACACGGTGTCCGCGACGAGATTGCGCGTTTGGCTGGGCACCACATGGCGACGACATTTGACAACTTGCTTAAGAAGTATCGCGACACCTCGCTCTCCGAGGCTGAGAAGGGCACGAAGTTCGAGAGGTTTGTGCGCTCATATCTTTTTGAACTGCCAAAGTTCCATGGCATCCTTGATAAGATATGGCTCTGGCACGACTTTCCGTATCGCCGCGACTTCGGAACCGGTCACGATTTAGGTATCGATCTCGTCGCTCTCACCAGTTCGGGCGAATATTGGGCGGTCCAGTGCAAGTGCTACAGTTCAGATTCATACATAACCAAGGAATCTGTAGACACATTCCTTTCAACCTCGGGCAAAAGGTTTGCAAACGGCCAGCTTGAGCCCAAACGTTTCTCGCGCCGCCTTTGGGTCGCGACCACCGACAAATGGTCCGAGCATGCGGAGTCCACGCTTGAAAACCAGGTTCCTCCTGTCATGAAGCTGGGCCTTGCCGACCTTATGTCCTCGCCTGTCGACTGGGCGGCTGTCGAGGCCAAGGCCCACGGCGAAAAGGTCAAAGCGTCCGCAGAAAAACGCAAGCCTCTCGACCATCAGAGCGCGGCGATAGCGGCCGCACACGAATATTTCAAGACGAACGATCGCGGCAAGTTGATCATGGCTTGCGGAACAGGAAAAACCTACACCTCACTCAAGATAGCGGAGAACGAAGTGAACCAGAAAGGACTCGTGCTCTTTCTTGTGCCGTCCATAGCTCTTCTCGGTCAGACGCTGAACGAGTGGACCGCACATGCCGAAACGCCCATCCGTCCGATGTGCGTCTGCTCCGACGCCGACGCGTCGAGAAAGCAGAGCCGGAATGACGACGGCGGTTTTGCCGTCGAAGACCTCGCGTTCCCCGCTTCGACCAACGTGGAGCAGATCGTTCGCCAGTTCAAGGCGCTTGACCTCCTGGCCAAGACAAACGGCGGCTTTCGCGTTGTGTTTTCAACCTACCAGTCTCTTCCTCGCGTCATAGAGGCGCAGCGCGCCCTAAATGCCGAAAAGGCGCATCAGGCCGACTTCGATCTCGTCATCTGCGACGAGGCCCACCGCACTACAGGCGCGGCGGCCAAGGACGCCAAGTGCTCCGCCTTCATCCTCGTCCACGACAACTCGAACCTCGTCGCCGACAAGCGCCTCTACATGACGGCCACGCCTCGCATCTACAACGACAAGATAAAGGACGACGCGAAGCGCGAGGACATTCTCCTGTACTCGATGGACAACGAATCCATCTATGGCAGGGAGTTCTACCGAATCGGCTTCGGCGAGGCTGTAAAACACGGGCTTCTCTCGGACTACAAGGTGCTCGTCTTGACCTACAACGGCACAATTCCGCAAGGAATGCGCGACGCTGTCACTTCGTCTAACGGTGAAATAAAGATGGACGACGCCGCCAAACTCATCGGCTGCACGAACGCGCTCTCAAAGCAGCTTGTCCGCGATTCGGAGGCCGTCCGCAGTGAAGACCCGTCGCTCATGCACAAGGCGGTCGCGTTCTGCAGCAGCATAAACGCCTCTAGGCAGATAACAGGTTCGTTCAACGCGCTCCGCGACAAATATTTCGAGTCGCTTTCTCCGGAGGAGCGCGCAAATCTGGTCGCAATCGAGGCAAGGCATGTCGACGGAGGAATGGGTGCGGCGAAACGTCAGCAAGAGCTCGCGTGGCTCGACTCGGCAAGTGCCGATACGAACGTCTGCCACGTGCTTTCCAATGTAAAGTGCCTTTCCGAAGGTGTGGATGTTCCAAGTCTGGATGCCATACTTTTCCTCGCCGCGAAGAACAGCATGGTCGATGTCGTGCAGTCCGTCGGTCGCGTCATGCGAAAGGCGCCTGGCAAAAAGTACGGCTACGTTATAATGCCGGTCGTCATCCCGCCCGAGATGTCGCCCGAGGATGCGCTCGACGATTCGGACGTGTACAATGTCGTCTGGACTGTACTGAACGCTCTCAGGGCGCATGACGACCACTTCGACGCGGAGGTCAACAAGATCGACCTCAACAAGAGCGGATCTTCGAAGATCATTGTCGATGTCATAGGCAGAGGTGGCGGCAAGGACGGCAGAGAAGGTATCAACAGCAGCGACAGGAAGATTACGCAGGACCAGTTCGACTTCAAGGCTGCCATATACGCCAAGATGGTCAAGAAGGTCGGCACGCGCCGCTACTGGTCGCTTTGGGCGGAGGAGGTGGCGAAGATCGCAGCCCGCCATTCGGAAAGAATGCGGGAGATCATCAACACGCCGGGCGAGAAGCGCGAAGAATTCTTGAAGTTCCTTGAAGCCTTGCGCGAGAATCTGAACCCAGCCGTCACTGAAGACGAAGCGGCGGATATGCTCGTGCAGCATGCGCTCACAAAGCCGGTCTTCGACGCCGTGTTCGAGGGCTACGACTTCGCGGCATCGAACGTCGTCTCCAAGGCGATGCAGAAAATGGTGGACACCCTGCATGAGGAGATTCCGGAAGGCGAGCGACGGGCGATGGAAGAGTTTTACAAGTCCGTCGCCGAACGCGCTGAAGGAATAGATAACGCCGAGGGCAAACAGCGCGTCATCTACGAACTCTACGACAAGTTCTTCAGGACGGCCTTCCCGAAGATGTCCGAACAGCTAGGCATCGTCTACACACCTGTGGAGTGCGTGGATTTCATCATCAACTCCGTCGAGGATGTGCTCAACAAGGAATTCGGGCAGTCTTTGACGGACAAGAACGTGCACGTGATAGATCCGTTCACCGGCACTGGCACGTTCATGACGCGGCTTTTGCAGTCGGGGCATATCAAGCCGAAGGATCTTAAGCGCAAATACACCGAGGAGCTTCACGCCAACGAAATCGTGCTTCTCGCCTACTACATCGCCTCGGTGAACATCGAGAGCGTGTACCATGATCTGGCGGAAACCGGTGGGGCGAGGCGTCCCGCCGAGCCGCAAACCTACACCCCCTTCGAAGGCATCTGCCTCACCGACACGTTCGAGCTTTACGAGAAGTCTGGTGCGGTTGTCCAAGGTGATTATGTTGAGGAAGCAGACGAATTCAAGAAGAACTCTGCGCGTGTGATGCGTCAGCGCAAATCGCCAATTAGAATCGTAATCGGCAACCCGCCATATTCCGTCGGACAGAAGAGTGCGAACGACAACGCGCAGAACCAATCGTATCCGAAACTTGAGGCGGCTATCGCTCGCACATATGCCGCGAAGACAAAAGCGGCCAACAAGAACGCACTCTACGACTCTTACATCAAGGCGTTCCGTTGGGCGACAGACAGGCTTGAAGGTGGCAAAGGAATTGTCGCGTTCATCTCAAACGCCGGATGGCTTGACGCGAGTGCGATGGACGGCTTCCGCGAGACCTTGCAGGAAGAGTTTGATTCCATCTACGTCTTCAACCTACGCGGCAATCAGCGCACGAGCGGTGAACTATCGCGCAAGGAGGGCGGCAAGATTTTCGGTTCTGGCTCTCGCACGCCGATTGCCATCACGGTTCTTGTTCGGAATGGAGGCGAGGGCAAAGCCCGCATATACTACCACGATATCGGCGACTACCTTTCTCGTGAGAAGAAGCTGGAGATTGTCAAGGAAATGCACTCCATGCTCGACCCAAAGATGGGGCTAGTCGAAATCCATCCAAACGAAAAGAATGACTGGATAAATCAGCGCGACGGGTTATTCGATTCGCTGATAGCGATAGGCGATAAAGACGACAAGACAGGGCACACCGCGTTTGTGCCGTTCTATTCGTGTGGTGTAAAAACCCAGCGTGATACGTGGTGCTATAACTTTTCGAAAGACGAGTTATCCGAGAACATGAAGCGAACCATTATGCATTTCAATTCATGTCTAGGTGGCGTGCCTATTTATGATGCGACTAAAATAAACTGGACATATAATGCTATTCAAATGCATGAACGGAAGAGGACTCTTCTCTTTAATAGTGATTCGCTAACTAAAGCAATCTATCGGCCATTCAGTAAGCAACACCTATACTATAGTCGTGAATGGAATGAAAGAACTTATCAAATCCCTCGACTCTTCCCTACACCTGCGCACAAAAACCGTGTGATTTGCACGGCGGGAGTTGGTGTTACAAAACCATTCTCATGCCTAATGACAGATATCATTCCTGACTTGGAATTTATTGGCAAGTCGCAATGCTTCCCACTCTACGTCTACACGAAGGTTGATGAAGGTGTTCAGATGGGGTTGTTTGATAAAGGTGGTAACGAGTATCGTCAGGAGAGCGGAATTACCGATTTCATGCTGGAGCGTTGCCGTGCGGAGTTCGGCGACAAGGTGACGAAGGAAGATATTTTTTACTTCATCTACGGCGTCCTTCATTCGCCCGACTACCGCAAGAGGTTCGAGGCGGATTTGAAGAAGTCGCTTGCGCGCATACCGCTGCCGAAGACAGGCGCTGAGTTCGCGGCGTTCGTAAAGGCCGGGCGCAAGCTTGGAGACATGCATTGCGGCTATGAAAATGCAAGGCCGTGGAAAGACTGCGCCGTCGATGTCGTGCCAGGCTACGACTCGCCGTACCGAATAACGAAGATGCGGTTCGCAAAGAAGGAGAATCCGACCGACGAAGACAGGAACGGTAAGCTCGACCGCCGCGAAACGGAAGATCGCACCCGCATCATCTACAACGACCGCGTGACGATCCGTGGCATACCGTTCGCTGCATACGACTATGTGGTAAACGGCAAGTCTGCGATAGAGTGGGTGATGGACCGCTATCAGGTGACGACCAACAAAGATTCGGGCATCGTCAACGACCCCAACAAGTGGCTTGAGGAAAGCGGCGACGAACGCTATATCGTTGACCTCGTCCTGAAGGTCGTCACCGTCTCGATGGAAACCCAAAAAATCGTCTCCACCCTGCCCAAGCTGGAGTTCTGAAAGAGTCGAAACGGGCAAAGACAGTATGTGGCAAATCCAGAAATAAGATATTTGAGCAATTAAAGAAAGGAAAATTTGATATGGAAGACCTTATTACCGAGGAAAAGACAAGAGAGTTTGTTGAACGCGTAGCGAAGTTGCGTGGGGATGGAAATCATAAAAACGATACTCCTGGGGATGTTGTCAGCCTGGCGGCTAAAGACATGGGGATAGGATCATGTGTACAAGAACTCACTTATTCCGCACTGCGGGGTGAAGTGAACGGTGCTACTAGGCGCGTTGATGAGCTGAGGTTTTGGGTAGAGGCGGCATGCGGCGTATCCGTTTTTGCCGGAGGATACAGAAAAGATTGGCTGGACAATTTTTGCAGGCGATTTATTTCTGATATAACGAGAGAAGATGACCTACCGACATTATGTGATTTGAAGGTTCGCGATAGCTACGTGAAGATATTCGCAGCAATGCTCAACGCTGCAGTAGCGTTTTCCGAAAGCAAGGGCAAGGTAGGCAACAAATTGATAAACAAGTGCATAGGATTTCGTGCTATAAAGTATTGGAGTGAAGCCGCGAGAACGGAGCAGTGCCATTGTGGTTTTACTGATGCTGACAGGGCAATCCTGAGAAGCCTTGCTGGGAACCAATCATATGTCCAACATAGACCGACAAATTCCTCGGCAGGAGGTACACCCCCGTCTAGGGATCAGTACGAACAATTGCAACGCGACCTAAGGTCTGAAACTGAGGCTAAAGAAAAACTGCAGACGCGGTTGTGCGATGCCACGCGGAGATACGAAGACATAGAAAAACAACTTAAGAAAAGTGCCGCCAGCGTTGAAGGATTGCAAGAGCGTAATCAATCGCTGGAAGACAAGCTAAAAGAATCTGAAACACAAATGCTTCGTGAGCGAGAGTGCCAAAGAAATGAAATCACTTGTTTGAAACGGGCTATTGCGGAAAACGAGAATAAGGAAGCTGCGCGAAGAGAAAATATACAGGAAGTGTTGACGCCAATCTTCACTCAAATGAAGGCATCAGAACCGATGGATGATAGCGGGGAGTTGTGCGCAGTGCAGAGAACGTATCTAAAACGTATCTTTGACGCACTGGCTAAAAACGGGTATTCATTTTAAAACGGGAGAGGTGTTGAATGTCTTTTTACAACGGAGATTCGTGGGGAATCGACTTTGGTACTACCAACAGCACGCTTTCCGCATACATCGGCGGGCGATATGGCAGTCGTTCGCCCAGTCTTGTGTCGTTTGACGATGCAGGAAGACCTGTCCCGAGTGTTGTCGCCATCTGTAAAGATAGCGGAGTGGTTTATGTGGGGCGAGAGGCAAAAAAACGCCATTTAAGCGAGCCGGACAGGTACGAGTATATCAGATCGGTGAAGACTATTCTGGAAGATGATGCATGGCATAAAACTGTTGCAGGGAAGGATTGGACGGCCGTTGATATAGCCGCAGAAATATTCAAGAAAATAAAGGAACTGGCTGAGCGACAATCTTACATTCTCAAGGAGGCTGTAGTGGCGGTGCCAAATGGGGCTACTGGGAAAAAACGAGACAAGATTATGGAAGCGGCGAGAATCGCCGGCATCAGTATTGTCCAGTTCGTGACTGAACCCCTGGCCGCATTTTTTGCAAACTATCGCACACTTCGGAGTGAACGATATGTAGCAGTGTTTGATTGGGGCGGCGGCACACTTGATATAACTATTCTTGAGAACAGGGCAGACGGAAAGATTGTAGAGCTTGCAAAAGAAGGTTTGCAGCTTGCAGGCGATGATATCGACAGGGCCATTGCTCAAGATATACACAGAAGGTTGTGCGAGTTTCACGGGTTGGACAGTTCATTTTCGGAAATGCCCTATCTTGCGCGCGAGACGCTTATTGAAGAATGCGAGCGGGCAAAATGCGAGTTGCGAGATAAAGACGAGACAGATGTTTCGCTTCTTAATTATGGCGGACATATTGTTTCCGAACGCTTGACAAGAGAGAATCTTTCCGTAATTGCACGCCCTTTTGTCAAGAAAGCACTTGATTGCCTGTCTAAAGCGATAGACAACAGCAAACTGTCCAGGGATGACATAAGCAAGATTCTAGTCGTAGGCGGAAGTTGCAAATTGAGATCGGTTGTTGAAAGCATGGCGCAAATGTTTCCAGACAGAAGAGATATTGTCGCCGTTCCCAAAGAAGCGGAGTGGAACGTCGCTAAGGGATCTGCGCGCATAGACTTGAAAAAGGGGCAGTGGTTCTCTGCGGAAGATATTGGAATAATTCTTGGCGATGAGGGCCGGACATTTTATCCTCTTCTGCATGGATTCTTCAACACTTCTCCGAGCAGCTTGAACCACTATAATATTTCAAGCGGGTTTGGAATCATGGACACTTCCGAATATCCTAGAATTGTGTTTGCAGCTCGTGACGGATATAGACACACGCGTGTGCTGGATGCAACAGTGGTTCCTAGAGCCTATGGGTTTCTCACCGAGAAAATCGAATTATCTTTGCTGGTTGACGATTCGCTTGTGCTTCGCGTGAAGATCAAGAGCAATCGGGCATCAGAGAAAGATGCAATTGTTTGGGAGTATTCCGACATGCGGCTAGTGTATGAGGCTCCGGAAGTATTTCCTGAAGGGGAGTGACAATGGAAAGCAACCTCATTATTTATAGCAACATCTACCCATGGAACGGCAGATGGCGCCGTGGAGACAAAGAGTTTATGTCTAAGATATGGGATTTCGAGGCCTTGCGAATCCTCGATAAACTCGCGAAGAAAAAGGAGGTCGTATTGACTCCTTATCAACATGAGATATTTGAATGTTCGCTTCCATGTTCAAATCTGCCAAAGGGAGACAATCCTTGGGGGCATGATGCGAAAGGCACCAGAGTGTGCTTTTGCAGAAATTCAAGATGCGCCAAATTCACAGAGTGCCGTGGCGGCAATGGGATGATAAGTGAAAGAGAACGCGAAATATGGAGTCGCGGGAACCAGAATGGATTGGGTCGATTCAATGAAATATGGGAAATAAACCGTAATTGGCATGCCGATGATTGCAAGTGGCACAACATTGTCTTGGATAATGCTTATAAAGGCGAAGAATTCGAGAAGGTGCCTCAAGTTGATCCAAATGCAAGGCATGATCCGAAATTCGGTTTTGAATATCCCGACGACGAGGAGTTTGAAGACGTTGCTTTGCATGGTTAGACAAGTGCTATCCGTTCTTATGAAACCCAACCGGGGACAGGCACTGGTTAGCTAAGGGGGAAGTCTCATGCAGAGGCAGAGAGACAGAGAACGCATCACTGGGAGCGCAACTGGGGACAGGCACTCTTTCCCGCCCGCTCTCCCAGAGAAATAACTAGTGCCTGTCCCCGCGTTCTCTTTGTAGACCACGCTGCAAACCGCAAAAGAAGGGAAAGAGGAACATTCCCCCCAGACCCCCTATAAGGAGAAAGGCAAGAAACCAACAACAACAACAACGCGTGCGCGCGCGAGGTTTCGGAAGCCCGCGGCACGAGCCTCGGTGAAAATTTTTCACGCAAACGGTT
>DGVK01000193.1 GCA_002395905.1 Verrucomicrobia bacterium UBA4286
TTCCTGTCCGGCGGCGAGTCCGCCCTTGATGCGCTCTGCCCAGAGGTCGCACAGCTGGAGTATCTTCTCGAGAGTGGAGACGAACTCCTCGACGTCCTTCGCGGCGCGGTCAAGGTCGAAGAAGTAGTTGTAGACCACAGTCTCGCTCTCCGGCTCGAGGGCGAAATAGCCGCCCGCCGTGTCCTTGCCGAAGAGACCGCCCGCGAGAAGGTCGCGATAGACCTCGCGCGGCGCGTCCGTCGGCAGCTCCGCCACCTCGACGAAGCAGATAACCTTCCCCGTCGCCTCGACGAACTGGAGGTTCAAGTTGTAGGCGTCATCCACGCGGACGCTCACCAGGCCGGTTTCATCGGCTTGGAATGCGTCGATGCCGGTTGCCTTGCTAACTTCGGTCAGAAAGCCGTTGAATTCATCCTTTGCAGCCATGATTGATTCTCCTGAAGGTTTGTTGATTGAAGGTTAATTCATGAGATCGTCGAGAATGTCGGGACCGGAAATCTCGTCTTGAATGTCGCGTTGTATGCGTCTATGTCGAGTGCCATGGTTGTCGCCTGTTAAAAGGTTGAATGGCCGCCCTGTCTCACGCCTGCAGGAAGCCGCCCGTTGCGAGCATGTGAGCCTCTTCCCTCTGCTCGCCCTCGGCGATATCGGCCCCGCGCATGCCCGTGATTACCTGCCGCCAGTTCTCCACCTGCGAAAGGACGTCTTCTAGTATCGCGCCGAACGCCTCCGCGCCTTCAAGCCGCGCAAGCGGCACCGGGCGCATCAGCGCGTAGGCGTCCGTCTCGGGATTCTGGCAGAGCGTGCCGCCGCCGGTTCCCAGAAAGAGGTGGTTCGCCTTTAGCATCACCTCGCCGAACTTTCCGTCGGAGGCCGGCGGCGGAAAACCTATCTCCGCGTAGATGACGGCGCAGTCCGCCGCCTCGTCGCTGAGGAGGTCGATCTTGATGCCGTCTATGACGAGCGCCGCCGCGCCGCCCTGGCTCGCTAGTCCGTCGATGCCATACTTGGCGCCGAACGCCGCAATCAGTTCATCGTAGCTCATTTCCGCTCTCCCTTTTACTTTTCAATCTTGATCGGCGTGGCGGTCGTCTTGCCGTTGACGTCGATAGTGGCCGTCCAGCTGAACTTCAGCGGGCTGCCGACGGGATTCTCGTACTTGACCGTGATGTCGCCCGTGTCGGCATTGCGCGAAAGAGTATAGGTTACCGGGCCGTGGTCTGCGGCGAGATAGCCGCTGTTGGCGAGCGACATCTGCGGCATGATCCCGCCCTGCGAAAGCGCGAAAAACACCGCGTTCGTCTGGACGGGGCGGATTTCCCTGTTGCAGAACTTCTCCACCTCCTTGGCGATATTGGCGTTCTGGTCGTTGTTTTTGTCATTGCACGTTCTGGCGGTGAACTCCTGGCCGCCGATCTTGAAGCGGAACACGTTGTTCTCGTCGGAGATGAGCGGCTCTTTCGTCTTCGGGTCAAGCGGAGGCATTGGCCGGTGTACGTCGCCGATGAACTGGTTTTTGCCGGCGTCGTCGAAGCCGCTCGCGGAGCCCAGGCCGGCGGTGACGTCGGTCATTCCCGGCGCCCAAGGAAGCCGCGTTCCGCTCTGCGCGGCGCGGCGGCAGTCTTTCATGGACGCGCCGGACATGTTGAACATGTCCACGCAACGTATGCCCTGCCGGTTGATGGCTCTCTGGAGAGCGTAGTCGTCGTCGGGGACGTCCGCCGCCGCTTCCGCCTCTGCGGCGAACGATATATATTCGTACACCTTGTCTTTGATATCTTCGTTCGACATGTTCGCGTTCACTCCGATGCTCTTGAAATCGGGGAACAGCGTGTCGATTGCCGTCTGGCGGCTGAGGTTCCCGGAATAGACGAGTTCGGTGGCCTTGCCGAAGTGGGAGAGCGTGCGGGACATGAGCGCTTCGCAGTAAGGGAAGTTCCTGCCCCCCGGCGTCTTCTCGCGCAGCGCGTCGGCAAGCGCAAAGACGACGGAGCGCTTCTCGGGGGAAATTCCCGTCATCGATCCGCAGATAGACTCCATATTGTTGTCCTTGATGAACCGGACGACGAGATTGTTCTTTTCGCTGAAAAGGTCACCCGGAGACATGTCGAGCGTAAGCTTCGGATTGCAGGCGATTTCCTCGAACATGAACTTCTCGACGGAGAGCCTCGCTTGTTTCGTCATTATCGTCGAGTTCTGCGACTGCCCGTCGTACCACGCATTGAAGTCATTGATTAGATCAAGCCCCTTCTTGAAGTTGGCCGCGCTCGCCGTGAATGTTCCGCCGTAGCTGAAGATACGCCGCGCGTCGCTCTTCGGGTCGATGGCGGCTTTCTGCGCGTCGGCCGTGGAGCAGCCGGTCGCCTTCTTGTACATTTCGGCGACATCGTTGAGCATCTTCATCTCTCCGGGAGTGAAACCCTTCATCTTGAGATCCTGCGTCGACAGGATCTCGCCGCCGCCGGGCGCGCCGGACTGCCGCACCGCGGCGTTCGGCGCGGAGACTCTGGGCGGCTCGACCGGGAAATTCTTCAAGGCGTTTTCCACTGCGGCCTTTACGGCGATGATGCGCCGGGCGGTAAGCGGCTTGCCCTTCCCGTAGTCGCCCAGCTTCATCGCGTTCTTGACTTCCGGCGGAATCCGGTCTTCGCTGCCGAACATCGCGGCGACCGACTGGCGGAAGATTTCACGCGTCACGTTGTTGGCCTCCCTCGCGGAAGTCGAACGGCCGAGCTTTCCGACCTTGTCGCTCTCGGTGACGAACACGTCATGCACCGTGTCGGCATCAGACCCGCCGATGAAGCGAATGACGTTGGTGCCCTTCGCGGCGCTCGCCGCCATCTGCGCGAACCTGTCGAACTGTGCGGTGTAGCCGTTGATGTCAAGTGCCATTCCTTTACTACCTCTTCCTTTAAGCTTTGACTTGTCCGTTGTATATTATACCAAAAATCCGGGCGGTTGAGCGGAAGAAATCAGCATTTTTGCACGAGACATGCGGACGCAACCCCACCCCCCTCCCACCCCCTCGCCATCTCCCTGCGGGGGCGCGCTACAAAATACTAGGTA
>DGVK01000161.1:0-7626 GCA_002395905.1 Verrucomicrobia bacterium UBA4286
CCACATGAGAAAGAACAGGGTTATCGAGCAGAACATCAATAGACCAACCGGGGCCAGTCCCCGAAATTTTCTTCTGGGAATTGCCGCGGCGATGGCGTCTGTGGTGCTTGCCGATTCGGGGCCTTCGGCGAGACTGGACTACGACAATACGAGCCTCAAGGTAGACGGAAAGAGAACGTTTCTCGTATCTGGGGAGTTCCACTATTTCCGTGTTCCGAAGAATGAATGGCGGCGGAGGTTGAAGCTGCTGAAAGACGCGGGCGGCAACTGCGTCGCCACATACATTCCGTGGTGCATCCACGAACAGGAGGAAGGCAAGATCCTCTTTGGCGACCGGCCGGAGCGTGACCTTGACGCGTTCCTCGGCATCGTGAAGGAAGAGGGACTCATGGCGATAGTGCGCCCCGGACCGTACCAGTATTCGGAGCTGATTTACGCCGGGCTGCCACGTTGGCTGATCGAAGGGCATCCGGAGATCGCGTTTCTGAAGAAGGACGGCACTCCGCTCGCCTCCGGCGTCGTGGACTTCACCCACCCGGTGTTCCTAGAAAAGGCGCGGAGCTACTTCAAGGCGGTTGCCGACGTGCTGCGACCCCATCTCGCCTCCAACGGCGGCCCGGTCGTGCTTGTGCAGCTGGACAACGAGTTGACGGGCTTCCACGTATGGTCGGGTGCGCCGAAGACGCAAAAGCTGTTTGAAGACGCCGCCGAATACCTCGCGACGCTGCGAAGATGGCTGGCCGAGGACGGCATACCCGGCCCGTACTGCCATAATGCGGGCTGCGCCGCGATGGCGGGATATTACGAGCCATGCGTCCGCAGACTCGGCACCGATGGCTTCCTGCTTGGCTACGACCACTACTATTCGCTGAACCAGTTCACGGAAAGCCCTACGGCAGACTACTTTTTCCGCGCCATATATGCTTGCGACATCATGCGGAGCTACGGCTACCCGCCGGTCGGATTTGAAATCCAGTGTGGAACGATTGGCGACTTTGCGCCGGTGCTGAAAGAAGACCTGCTCGCCTGCCACATGGCAAATCTGGCTGCGGGCATGAAGGGCATCAACTATTACGTCTTCACGGGCGGCCCGAATTTCCCCGGAACCGGAGCAATGGCCGACATTTACGACTACAGCGCGCCCGTGCATGCAAACGGCGAGTTGAATCCAACATACGAATCGGTCAAGGCGTTTGGAGCGTTCCTGAAGGGTCA
The DNA here is from genome assembly GCA_002395905.1 of Verrucomicrobia bacterium UBA4286. Taxonomy (GTDB): domain Bacteria; phylum Verrucomicrobiota; class Kiritimatiellia; order RFP12; family UBA1067; genus UBA1067. Next base: position 1,216 of record DGVK01000161.1, read on the forward strand.
CGAAGAATTACTCGACGCGGTGCGTTCGACTTCCGTCCAGATCGGACTTGAATGGCCGAATGCGGCGGACTTCGCGCCGACGGACAAGAAGTTCCAGAAGAACGGAATGTTCTACTCGCTCATGCAGACGCCGTACCATCCGCAGTTCGTCCTGCTTGACCGCGGGTTCGACGCCGAGAAGCCGCTCGTGCTGGCTGGAGTGACGTCAATGAGCGCGGCGATGCAGCGCAAGGTGGCGGATTTCGTCCGTGGCGGCGGCAGTTTGCTGGTTGCTCCTGATTTCCCCCGCATCGACCACGACGGCAAGCCGTGTACCTTGCTTGCCGAGGCAGTGGAAGCGCCGATGTCCGTGCCCGACGCGGTGGATGTGCTGCGTTACCCTGTAAGCCTGGCGGGTGGCGTCCGGGTTTACGGGCTCAAGCCGGAAAGGCGCTTTGACTCTCTGCCGCCAGATGCACGGGCGACACTCCTCTCCGAAGATGGTGCGAATGTTTACGGATGCAGTTGGAAGTGTGGCTTGGGGCGAGTTTCGCAGTTCGGAGCGACATGGACGGCGCTTTTCTTTCTGCAGTCCGAGATGGCAGGACGGCTGGTCGCAGAGCTTGGCGCGAAACCCGTCGCGATATCGTCTAACAGAAACGTGTTTGTGACGGCATACCGGCTGAAGAGCGGTAAGACGGGTGTGTTCGCCGTCAACCTTCATTCCTCGCCGCAGGAAACAGTCGTGACGCTGCCGTCCGGCGAGACGCACACATTCCGTCTTGCCGCAATGGAAGTGGACTATGAGTCATTTTGATTTCAACGAGGGGGCGAGATGGTTTATGGCATGGACCAACCGGGGACAGTCACTGGTTTTCCGGACTTTGCCCCAAGCCCGCCTGACCTGCACCGCAAGTCTGTCATCGATCACGGAGTGCCCTGCCGCGCGAACTGGCGAGATACGCTAATATAATTTGCGAAAATTATTTTGTAATTTTTCCCCCCTTGCGGAAAGTGCGGTCAATATGGTATCATATTACCGAAAGCTTTAAGGCAGGCATCTAATCTAACCAAAGAAAGGAGACTACTATGAAGGTTCACAAAGTTGGCGTAATCAGGGGGGGGGGGCGGATTTGCGCACTTAGCGCAACGCTACTTCTTGCGGTATCGGCGGAGGCCGGGTTGAAGTACTGGACTTCGGGCGGCTACGACGCCGATTCTTACGTCCAGGACGGCCTTGTGCTGAACTACGACGGCATCCGCAACGTCGGCCTCGACAAGGAGCATTCGGATGAAACGACGACATGGAAGAACCTTGGCAATGGCGGTTCCACATACGATTTGTCACGCAGCAACTGGGCCGAAGGGCGTGGTGCGTGGGAAAATGACGGGTACCGCTTTACCACGGAAGTGGGGAATGGGACGCATTTCGACAGCCCGTCGATTTCATGGAATCTGAGCGGACAAAATCGCACGATTCAGATAGCCTGCGACATCAACAGGACGGACAGGCAATGCGAGACTTCGACCAGAAACCTCGGCTATATCTTCTACGGCATGTCCGGCTCAAAATGTTCCGGCAACGAGTCCTGGCGCTGGTTCAGCATCGGCGTGAGGTCGGATAACGGAACGAGTTCCGGCGCGTATTCCCTCGCCTGCAATCTTGCGTATACATACGCCGTCGGCGACCATTTCGATTATATCACGTCCATCCTCGGTAACGACTATGTGTCCACATTCACAGGAACAACGCCACCAACCTCTGGAACGGCCAACACAGGGTTCAGCCAGGACGAATCCAAACGCGGCGACATGACCACGATCACGAAGTTCACCCTTGGCGGTTCTAACGGCCAAGGTTTGACGGGGAAGATCAAGAATGCCCGCTACTACAATCGGGTACTGAATAAGGAAGAAATTGTCTGGAACCGTGCGGTGGACGACTGTCGCTTCTTCGGTCAGCCAGTTTCGTCGATCCCATCGACGAATGCGGTGATTGCATCGTCAATCGCCACTATCTCCGCGAACGAAGCGGCCGGGGCGTATGCGGTCGATTCTGCTGGCTATACCTTCACCGCTCCGGCCTCGAAGACTGTTGACGGCCGGGTGTACACCTGCACGGGCTACACGCTCGAAAACTGGGATTCTGTCGCCGGCGACTGGGGCGAGGCGGCAAACCACGCAGGCGAGTTGTCATGCGCCGCGACGGAAACGTCGCGGATCCGCATCACTTGGCAGTGGGCTGCCGGAGACGGCATTGTGACACGCTATACAACCGCCGACTACGTGCAGGACGGCCTCATTCTGCATTACGACGGCATCCGCAACGTCGGCGTTGACCAGCCTCACTCGTACGACACTACTCAATGGAAGAACCTCGCCCCTAACGGCGGTTGGGATTTGACGTTTGCGACGTACAATGCGGCAACAAAGCCCGGCGAATGGCGAAAGGACGGCTATCGTTTTGAAGGCCAGTCCAACTTCAAAGGCGGGCCAATTGCGTTGCCGACCAATCAGACTATTCAGGTTGCCCTTTACGGCAATGGACTCGAGCAGGATGCTTACGACGGTGGCGGCAAATACATAAACGAGGCGTACATCTACTATGCAAACGGTGCTGCGTTCAACAAGGCAGGATCGTTGTCAGTGCGCAGGGACAGCAACAATGCCGGCAATAACGAATGGATTGACTGGACTGTTCATGGATATGGCGAAACTGATACCCGCCCCGACGCCACGGCTACGCTCGGCAAGCCAATTCTGTATTTCACTGCTGTTTTGGCAGATACATTTGGCGCAGTCTTCTACGGCACATCTGTTCCTGCTGTTGCGACGAGCCGATGGACTGCCAACGCATCAAGGCGAGACTTCACCAAGGGGCCTCCGACAGTGCAGAACGCCACATCGTTCGGCATCGGAGGCATCAACAATGCCGATAGCAGGGCAAGGTTTACCGGGCTACTCAACAATTTCCGCTTCTACAGCCGCGTCCTCACTGCTGAAGAGCTGGCGCACAACCGCGTGGTAGACGACTATCGTTTCCACGGCATAATGCCAGTGACAAATGTTGTCGTCGCCTCGTCGCATTCGTTCCTTTCCGGAAACGAGGCGAACGGCAATTACGAAATTTCTGGCGCATATACCTTTACTGCGCCGACTGAGACGCAGACTAGTTCGCATAGTGTAGAATACGTGTTGTATGGCTATACGATTGAAAAGTGGAATGACGAGACGTTTGGCTGGAGTGCACCTGTTGACTATGAAGGAAGCTCCTATACATGGACGGCTGGCTCTTCGTCCGCAAAGGTTCGCCTTACGTGGCAGTGGAAGGCGAAGAAGGGCCTGCGCACTGCTGCTGACTACGGACTTGAGGATGTCGTCCCGAATGGTCTTGTGTTGCATTACGACGGCATCAAGAACATAGGTGCGGAATCCGCCGATGTCACGAATCCAACGTCATCTTGGTCTCGCGTCTGGGTGAACCTGGCCGATCCAGGCCAATACAATCTCGTCCGTAACAACAAGTCAACCGCAGCAGGCGGGTGGACAAGTGATGGATATGCGTTTTCGAACGCTTCAAGCAAGGTTGGCGGATGGTTCAGGTATAACGGCGAATTCACCTTCGGCCCCTCATATTCGATACAGACGCTTCTTGACGCCAAGGTGGCGGATCAGGTTGACAGTACTTGTGGCTACATCATGTTCAATGGAGGAACGTGGCAGAAGGCCGCACTTGGACTGCGTACTTCCTCAGACTACAACTACGCACTGTACTGGGTGTGTGACACAGCGTTTGGCGGCGATACACGTCCGAAAATTCATCATGCGTCTAAGGAGTACACATACAGCACAGCCATTGTGGAAGACACGAAGGCGGCGTTCTTCGATGGCGTGGATGTGCCGACTTCCGGTGCGGGTCTAGAGACGAAGAGCACGGCTGCCACGGCGCAGACCGTTCCTCAGCTTTGCCTTGGCGGAGGTCAGGGATATACTCAGGACTTCACCGGCACGATCAAAAGCTTCCGCTACTACGACCGTGTGTTGACGGCGGACGAGCTTGTGCGCAACCGCGAAGTCGACAGCGCCCGCTACTTCGGCGTGCTTGCGACGACGAATGTCGTGGTCGGGGGCGAGGCCTACAAGGTGGAAGGTTCGTGGACGTTTGACGCGCCGGAGACGGTGGAAGTTGGTGGCGAGGATAAGCCTGTTGCAGGCTACCGCCTTTATGTGATCGAGAACGGGGAAGAGGTGCGTCGGCCTTGGAAGAGCGGAACAACCTTCACCTATCCCGACGATCTTCCTGCCGATCTGAAGGCGGTCAGCGCGACGGTTCGTCTCTCCTGGGAAGCCGAGCCGCCGGGGCTTATGATTTTGATCCGTTGAGGAAGACCGCCATATAGACAGCGCGTTCGCGCAGAATGTGGTATAATACACCTCATGCGAAGAAACGGCAGAAGGGGGCAGGCGATGGTCGAGTATGTCCTTGCGGTCGCGGCGCTGCTCGTGGTGGCGTCTGTACTGGGGCTTCTCGTGACGGCCGCGCACAAGTCCGCCCGCCGTTCGGAGGCGCTTGTCGGCGCCGACTGCCCGTGACTCGCGTAACTGAAAGGAATGACGAAATGATGAAGAAGATGCGCAAGGGACAGACGATGGTGGAGTACATCATCATCGTGGGGTTGATCGCCATAGCCTTGATCGGCGTCGTGTCGTACTTCAGCCGTGCAGGCGCGAAGAAGTTCGCGGGCGCGACCGAGGCGCTGTCGTCGCAGGAAGGCAGCAAGGCCAAGAGTGCCGCCGACAACATCAGCGCCAACACCATCAAAGAACTCGGCGAATGACGCGGGCCGTCCGCTGGCATGGCGGACAGGCGACGGTCGAGACGCTGATCGCCGCAATCGTCGTCGTGTTCGGCTTCCTGGCGCTTTTCCGCCTCTCGCACATGCTTACAGGCAGAATCCTCCTGGAGCACGCCGCAATGCGCGCGGCGCGCGCGAGGTCTGTCGGGTTCAACGGCTTCATGTGCAGGAAGTCCGCGCGCGTCGCGGCTATACCCGTCTGCGGCAGGCGGCTCTGGCCGGAGGGAGACGAGTTCGACTATGAAATGGAACGCTCGCGCATACCTATATATATGGCGACGCCGACGCCCGCCGTGGCGCGCGGCGCGCTCGACTACGAGGGATGGGGGCGGCTCGCGATCGACGAGGGCGACGGCCGCGGCGCGAGCGTGAGCCTCGCCAACGACTGGTTCGACCTCACGGGGCGCGCGGAGGTCGAGGACAACTGCTCGCTCTATCTCGACGACTTCGGTCTATGAAAGCGCACCGCGGACAGATAGCGATTCTTCTCGCCGCCGCCCTGCTGGCGGTGATCGTGCTCGCCGTCATGAACGTGAGCGTGTTCCTCGCCGTGCGCTCGAAGAACCGCGCGATGAACGCGGGCGACGCCGCCGCGCTTGCCGTCGCGAAGTACCAGGGAGAGCTGATAAACAGGATAGGCCGCCTCAACATAGAGCACCTCAAGGCGGCGCTCGCCGACGACAAGGAGGAGTGCGCGCGGATAATGTCCGAACAGCGCCGCATATGCTTCCTCGATCCGATGCAGGGGATTGCGATCGGCAACAACGCCGCGAGGGAGAACGGGGTGGAGCGCGACGCGTCGGACGGCATGCTGCGCATCCTGCGCGAGCACGTGATAGACGTCCGCCGCGTTTTCGCCGTCGATACAGATCTCTACCCCGAGCCGTGGGAAGGGGCCTGGACGGAATACGCCGACGTGCTGGAGACGGTAGTCGGCTCGCTCGGCGGGGGGCTTGTCGCAGGGCCGGACAATATAGAGTTCGCCAACGCGTGGGAGTGTTTCCCTCTTCTCAAGAAGCAGTTCTACAACGCCGTCGCAGGTCGCAGCTGGTGCTGGTTCCACTTCAACGGAGAGTGGGTCCTCGACCGGGATTCCCACAACATGCCGCGCCCCGATTTCTCTTCGCCGCACCGTCACGACAACAGCGAGATATATTCGCTGCATCTGGAGTTCCGTCCGATACTCGCGCTGGACGACGAATGGCGGCGGCTCATCATGCGCCTGACGGACTGCGACCCGGTCGACATCGACCGGGCGGAAGGACTCATAACTTCGGCCGGACAGGAGTGGGCGTTCTTCGACGGCCTGTGGCGCACATGGTGGGAGATGGACCCGAACGGCGAACAGCGCTTCCCCGTTATAGGGCCGGTGAAGCCGGAATACGACGTCAGAGGGTGCGCGGCGATATGCCGCGTGACAGACGGTTTCGACGACCTTGTGGACGGAGGGGGCGGAGTCGCCTCATGGATGGCGGCGGCCAAGCCGTTCGGAACAGTTACGGACCTTGACGGCGCGACTGCGCCTGTAACCGCGCTCAAAGAGTTCGTCACGCCTGCGTTCACGGCGGTGCGGCTC
>DGVK01000161.1:7674-9343 GCA_002395905.1 Verrucomicrobia bacterium UBA4286
GGCGGTGCGGCTCGTGCCGGTCGATTCGGTCGGCGGCGCCGATCTTTCGACCGCCGACGCGGGCTGGGTGGACCACATAAAGAAGCACCTGCCGCGCTACTACGGGCAGGGGCCGTACGCGCTGCCGTCGGAATGCTGGTGGTGCAGCCAGCTGCGCACATGGGAGAACCCCGTCTTCCGCGCGAGCGGGAAACACTGGCTCAAGCACAACTCGTCGAGCTGCGTGCGCCCGACGGGCGGCGCATACGACGGGATTGGAGGAACGCCACATGGCCACTAGGCGGGCGCAGGCGATGGTCGAGCTGGCCGTCGGGATGTTCGCGGTCGCGCTTGTGATAAGCGCGGTGACGCTCTTCACCGTCTACATCGTCCGCAGTCTGCGCGTGCAGAACACCGCGCGCGGCGCATCGCCCGAGCCGGCCGAGCCGGTGGAGGTGGATGAGTTCGCAGAGAGGTTTTTCACAGGAACGAAATCACTCAGCACAAAGGAGCGCGTCGCCATACCGTCGAACGCGATACTGCAATGAAGAGAAAAGAAACAGTCAATCCCTACCAGAACCGACTTGACGCATTCGTGAAGCGCGTCGGGGAGATGAAACTTGACACAGCGGTCGTCTTCAACCAGGCGAACGTCCGCTCGCTCACAGGCGTGGACTGCGACAATGCGGCGCTTGTCGTCGAGACGCGCGGCGGCCGGCCGGCCGTGATGTTCTATACCGACTTCCGCTATGTGCCTATGGTGCATCGCGTCGCGCCGCAGCTCAAGGTCGGGGATATAAAGCGCCTCAAGCTCAAAGGCGGGAAAATCGGCTATGAGCCGACCATGCCGCACGCGCGCTTTCTCAAGCTGCAGAAGGCCTCGCCCGAGGCGGAGTTTGTCGATGTTGACGCAGAGGTGAAGAGGCTGCGGGCTGTGAAGAGCGCGGACGAGATCGCGAAGCTCCGCGCGGCGGAGCTTCTCAACAGCGAGATATGGGCCGACGCGCAGAGGGAGTTCAAAGCCGGCATGACCGAGCTTCAGATGGCGCGCATAATCCGCCACATGATGATCGAGCGCGGCGAGGGAGAGGCGTTCGAGACGATAGTGTGCGTGGGCGCGAACGCGGCGGAGTGCCATCACGTGCCGGACGGGACCGTCTGGAACGGACGCGACGCGGTGCTGGTCGACATGGGCGTGAAGCTCGACGGCTACTGCTCGGACATGACGCGCAACATCGTGCCCGCGCGGCCTTCGGCGCTCTACAGGAAGATTTATTCGCTCGTTCTCAAGGCGAACATGTGCGCCATCGCCGAGGCCCGCCCGGGCCTCACCTGCGGCAGGCTCGACCGCGTCGCGCGCAAGATAATCGAAGACGCCGGCTTCGGCAGGTGCTTCGGCCACTCGCTCGGCCACGGCGTCGGGCTTGAGATCCACGAGACGCCGATGGCCCGCAAAGGCGACAAGACGGTTCTCGAGCCGGGGATGCTCGTCACCATCGAGCCGGGGGTGTATCTTGAAGGGAATCTCGGCGTGAGGATCGAAGACCTCGTCCTCATAACCGAGGACGGCTGCGAGGTGCTTTCGCCGAGCCCTAAATGATGCATTCCGCAGGCGGCGGCCACCCTTATCCCGGATTTTTCGCGATAAGGGAAAGTGGAATGCGCGAGAGTGAGTGTCCTGTCAACGTGC
>DGVK01000129.1:0-7165 GCA_002395905.1 Verrucomicrobia bacterium UBA4286
TTGCCGCCGGATCAAATTTTCCGGAGGTCAAATGGACATCCGGAGAAGATGAAGGTTTGTGGGCGAAGTGACAAAAGAGACGCGTTCATTCTCCATGCCAGACAAGCGCGCACACCGCGACTCGCAATTTCGGATCGACCTCGCAAACGCCCGCGCACTCGGCAAGCGCCTCGTCGCGAAGGCGTCCGCATAGAAAACACCCATTCTCCGCTTAACGGAAATTTAATCCTATATTCATGCGACGCTAAAGGTATTTTGCGATACTATGCGCCGCAATGAAAAAGAAAAACATAAAGACACAAACCGCGCTCAAGTGCATGCTTGCCTTCGGCGCAATGCAGGTCGCACACGCCTATTCGGACACAGCGACCAATCTCAACGTGACCGCAGGAGCCGAGCTGAGGCTACGCTACGACGGAACGGATAACCTTCCCACGTCATCGCGCGGTGAATCCGGTTCCACAGAATACGCCCGTATCCGCATAAGACCTTGGATGATGGCTTCTTATGAAGACTTCGGCTTCTTATTCCGCCTCGCCGACGAATTCCGTACGTACCGCGTACCGGACTCGATGTCGCGCAAACAGCGTTGGCCCGACGTCGTCTTCATCGACAACATATACCTCCAATGGGAACGTGCCTTCGACATGCTGGACTTCAAACTGGGACGTCAGGACATGGCCTTCGGCGCCAAACGGATAATATCGGACGGCACCGGAGGTGACGGATCGAGGAGCGCCTTCTTCGACGGGCTACGCGTGACATGGCACGCAGACGCCAATCGTACGATGGACATCTTTGGAATCTATCAGGCATCCGACGATTGGCTGCCTACCATCGGCAAGACGCACGCCAACGGCAAGAGAACCCAAGACTACGACCTCAACGGCTATGGTCAGGACGAATTCGGGGTAGGTCTCTACTGGCAGGACCGTTCATGCACGGATCTCGGATACGACGCCTATTACGTAGCGAAGGGCGAATGTCGTCCGACGGACGCGAAGTACAGACGGGAAGGAAGGTGTTCCGACTACCATACCTTCGGCGTTCGGCTTCTTCCGAGGTTCACGGAGACGCTCCGTGGCGAGATGGAGATATCCGGACAGGTCGGTTCGGACGCCGCAATCGCAGGGCAAGGATATGCCGGTCTCACATGGGAACCACGCGTATCCGCCAAGCCATATCTGACAGGAGCATTCTGGATCCTTTCGGGAGACGAAGACGGCGAACGCGGCAACAACGCATGGCATTCCGTCTTCAACCGCGAGACAGGACTCGGCGAATCCATCGCACCTATGTACAGCAAGTACAACTACACGAATCTCACCTATCCTCATATCGCGTCTGGATGCGCGATTGGGGATTTCTCGAAGGTCAAATGCCAGCTAGGGCCGCTGTTCACGGCCGTGAAAGAGGATGATGCGGACGGTTCATTCCGTGGACTATATGTTCAGGTCAAATATGAAATACATCCGGAAAAGCTTTTCGGCATAGACCTTCTGAAAGGAGGGAAGATTTCCTTTCAGGGCGAGTATTTCGGGAAAGGCGACTACTTCAGGGATGGTTGCGACCATTCCGCCGTCTTCGGGCGTGCAGAGCTTGCATGGAAGTTCTGACATGCCGAAATCTTAATACAATTCTAATGCTACACTCATTTGAACCTTACATATTAATGCCATACTATCGGCGCAACACAAAAAAAAGGAAATGAAATGAACTCAAGGAAGATAACGGAAAACATCCTCTCGGTCTCGACGGCCACACTGCTTATAACGGGCGTCGCCGTGTTTGGCTTCGGATGCAACGGCAAGGGAAGGCAGAAGATCAACGGAGCGGGAGGAAGCTTCCCCGCCCCGCTCTACCAGTCATGGTGCTTCGACTACTCCCAGGACATCTCGCACCCGAAGGTCAACTATCAGTCCGTAGGCTCCTCTGCTGGCATAAGCCAGATTAAGGCAGGGACGGTAGACTTCGCCGGTACCGACGCGCCCCTTTCGGAGGAGGACTGCGAAAAGTCCGGCCTCGAGCAATTCCACATGGTATCGGGTGCGGTCGTCCCGACCGTCAATCTACCTTCTCTCGCGCAAAGCACCTTTACGCTCGACGGCGATACCCTCGCGGATATCTACCTCGGCAAGATAGAACGCTGGAACGATACGCGGATCGCAGCCCTCAATCCCGGTCTCACCCTCCCCGACCTGAAGATCACGGTCGTACACCGGGGCGACGGATCGGGCACGACACATATTTTCACGACATACCTTTCGTCCGTCTCAGAGGCTTGGAAGAAAGATATCGGCATAGGGACGCTTGTGAAGTGGCCGTGCGGAATCGCCGGGCAGAAGAATCCTGGCGTGTGCAACAACGTCTCGCGCATCAAGGGGGCTATCGGATATACCGAATACACGTTTGCCCTGGAGGCCAAACTGCAGATCGCCTTTCTGGCCGTGGACGGCAAAACGGTAAAACCCGATGAGGCGGCATGGCCGATCCTCGGCAAGACGTACATCCTCACCAGAAAGGACACCCCAGCGGACAAGATGTCCGCAATGGCCGATTTCTTCTCATGGTGCAAACAGTACGGCGGCGACACGGCGCGCAGGCTCCACTACATTCCAGTCTCGAAATAACGGACAATCCCCGAGAGATGAGACGAATTCTTGACACAGACACGGCATTCCGCTGGTTCTGCAAGGCAGGCGCTATCGTCGGGCTAGCCGTCGCGATCGCACTCGTTGCAGTTATCCTCAAGGAGTCCATGCTCGCATTGCGAACCGCAGGTTTTTCACTCGTGTTCTCAGCCGAGTGGAATCCAGCGGACGGCTCCTTCGGCGCAGCGGGCGCTCTCGCCGGAACGGCCGCGACGACCCTGCTTGCGCTTCTCATGGCAGTCCCGCTGGCCTTCGCCGCGGCGCTCTTCGTGAATGCCGCTCCACCGAATGTCGCCGTCCCGGTTGCGCACGCACTGGATCTGCTGGCGGCGATTCCAAGCGTCATATACGGAATGTGGGGATTGTTCGTCCTCTGCCCTCTTTTGCAGAGCGTGCTGTCGCGGTTTGGAATAGAGTATACTGGATTTGGGCTGGTTCCCTCCTCGCTCGTCCTTGCGCTGATGGTGCTTCCGTACGTGTCGGCCGTCATGCGCGACGTCCTCGCCCAGACACCGGTTGCGCTCGTCGAATCCGCAATGGGCGTAGGCTGCACCAGATGGGAGGCGACGTGGGACGTCGTGGCCCGTTCACGCAAGGCAGGACTGCTCGGCGCGATCATGATCGGGCTTGGCCGTGCACTCGGCGAGACGATGGCCGTCCTCTTCGTCTGCGGAGGCGTTTCCGCAATCCCGACGGGGCTTCTGGACGGGTGCACGACGATCGCCGCCACACTCGCGAACGACTTCGCCGAGGCCGATGGCGTCCACAAGAGCGCATTGTTCGCGCTTGGCGGCATACTTCTCGCGTTCGAATTCGCAATACAGGCCACGACAATTCCTCTCATCGGAAGAAGGAGCAGGAAATGAAAACACGGTCCACCTTCTTCAGGAAGACGAAGGATTCGCTCATGCGTGCGTTTTCCGGTTTCGCGACATCCATGGCCCTCGTGCTCATGGCCTGGGTGATATTCACGATCGTCCGTGAAGGACACTCCTCGATTTCAGCGGAACTCTTCCTGAACGCATCCAAACCATTCGGCGAGGTTGGGGGCGGAATCGCCAACGCCCTTCTAGGCACTGTGATGATCACTGCCGGAGCCGCCGCGCTAGCGCTTCCGCCGGCCCTCGCAGCTGGGATATGGCTCGCGGAATTCGGCAAGGATTCCCTCCTCGCCCGGGCAGCCCGATTCACCGTGAACGTCATGATGGGCGTGCCAAGCGTCATCGTTGGCCTCTTCGCGTACGGAGTACTTGTCACGACGACCGGACACTTCAGCGGTTTTGCAGGTTCCTTCGCGCTCGCTATACTGATGTTTCCTGTAGTGGTGCGCACTACAGAAGACCAGTTCTCAGGCATAGGTGACGCACTCAGGGAATCGTTGCTCGCTCTCGGCGCAAGCAGGGCGAGATCGACACTTACGGTCATTTGGCGCGCCGCCCGCAGCGGAGTCGTCACCGGTGTCCTTCTTGCCGTGGCGAGGGTTTCGGGCGAGACCGCGCCACTTCTCTTCACGGCTCTTTTCGCCGACACGTGGCCCACAAGCTACTTTTCCGGACCCACGCCATCAGCGCCGGTCCTCATAACAAGCTATACGATGGACTCCCCTTTCGAGTCGATGCACCGTATCGGATGGAGCGCCGCGCTCGCTATGGCCGTCATTCTTCTTGCCGTCAACATCACGGCAAGATACTTCGGCGCAAAGCGCGCCGCCAAAAGGAAATGACTTCATGCAAAAGAAAAAAAACAAGATAGAGACAAAGAGACTGAACTTCTTCTATGGAGACCACCAGGCGCTCTTCGACAACGACCTCTCTATAGAGGCCAACAAGATAACGGCCGTGATCGGTCCGTCAGGATGCGGCAAGTCCACCCACCTCAGGGTATACAACCGCATTTTCGAGCTCCACCGCGGACAGCGGGCAGAAGGCGAAGTCTTCATAGACGGGAAAGACATTCTTGACCCTGGTATAGACCTCCTCGACCTCAGGAGGAGGGTCGGGATGATATTCCAGAAGCCGACTCCGTTCCCGATGAGCGTGTTCGACAACGTGGCATATCCGATACGGCTCCACTTCAAGGCCAGCCAGAAGGAAATCGCAGAACGGGTAGAGAACGCCCTGCGCGGAGCGGCGCTATGGGACGAAGTAAAGGATAAGCTCCGGGAAAGCGGACAAGCGCTATCCGGCGGACAGCAACAGCGTCTGTGCATCGCACGCGCCATAGCCGCCGAGCCCGAGATTCTTCTGATGGACGAACCTACGAGCGCGATCGACCCGGTGGGAACGTTGAAGATAGAAGAGCTGATGGATCGACTCCGTGAACGCTTCACGATCGTAATCGTGACACACAACATGCAGCAGGCGTCGCGCATCTCGGACACAACGGCGTTCTTCTACAAAGGCAGCATCGTCGAGGTCGGCCCGACAAAACTTATATTCACAAACCCAAGAAACAAACTGACGGAAGACTACGTCTCAGGGAGATTCGGATGACAATGAAAGTGCACTTCGAAAAAGCTACGCGGAATCTCAGGGAAATGATTACCGAGAACGCGGAACGCGCCAAGACCGCGGTCAGGGCCTCGCTCAAGGCTGTACAGACAAAAGACCTCGAATTCGCAGAGTCGGTCGTCGATGGAGACATGGCGATAGACATGGCCGAAAACATGATAGAGGAACAGTGCCTCAACATCCTCGCCCTCTACCAGCCTGTGGCGGAGGACCTCCGACGCATGGCGGCCATATTGAAGGCGAACGGCGAAATAGAACGGGCCGGAGATCTCGCATCGAGCATAGCCAACCGCGTCCGCGATATGGCGCGCGAGACTCCCCGTATCAACTGGGACTTCACGGAGATGGCCGAACTTGCATCGGGAATGTTCTCGAGGGCGCTCGATTCGCTGGAGACTGAAAACGAAAAAATCGCGAAGCAGGTAATCGACGAAGACGACAAGGTCGACGAACTTCACCATGCAGACTACGCACGTGTCGCGAACTGCCTTGCGAACGACCCGACGGCGTCCGCATACTACCTCAGCGCGCTCACCGTCTCACGATGTCTGGAGCGTCTTGCCGACATCGCGACGAACATCGCAGAAGATGTCGTGTACCTGAAGACTGCGGAAATCGTCCGGCATCGCGCACAAAAATAGGGAAACGGCATTCTGACAGAATTCTGACAGTCGCCGCACCCTATCCTAACATTCATTTGCGACAATACCGACCGTAGAGAAAAAAGCAAAATGCTGGACATGACATGAACTCATGCAAAATACTTGTGGTCGAGTGCTTCGACAAGGGAAACTACTTCAGGGACCACAACGACCACACGGCGATATTCGGGCGCGTCGAGCTCGCCTGGGAATTTTAACGCGATCCTCACACGACGTTAAGCCGAAGTCCGCCCTGCGGTTGTCCTCGGCGCAGTCCATCTCGCAGCGAAATCCCTAGTCACGCGTGTTAATCGAAAACGAGACGTGCGATTCCGGGAACGTCTTGATGAGGTCGATGTCGCGCAGAACATCGTGGCGGGACGCACCCACAGGCCGCACTCACCATTATAGCAAATATGTAGCTTGAAAAGTTGAGGAGAGTAGATATGCTCGGTATGCCCGCACGCAAGTGCCGCTTTAGATTACGCAGGGCTTTTCGCGTATAGGTTGCGTTAAAAATATTTCCGTCCGCCCCCTTGACAAAAGTTAGACATCTAACTATAATATGCCGCCATGAAACACGATGCTGTGATGTTGATGGGCAGAATTCACGAGCTGACCCAGAAATGGCTGCGCAGGGAACTCGCCTCTGCGGGGCTGCCCGGCGTTGCACCATCGCACGGGGATGTTCTTGCTCTTCTGTTCATGAAGGGGGAGTCGACAATGCATGAGCTCGCAGCGTTCGCCCATCGCACCAAGGCGACGACGACAGTGCTGGTAGACAAGCTGGAGGCGATGGACCTTGTGCGCCGCGCGACGTCAGTCTATGACGCGAGAACCAAGGTCGTTGTTCTGACCGAGCGGGGCGAGGCGCTGAAAGAGGATTTTGAACGTATATCAAACAAGCTCGTTTCGATGGTTTACGCCCCGATTGGAAAGACCGGGGGCGAGAGGCTTGAGCAACTTCTGAACAAGGTTCTGGTGAGCCTTGAGAATTAACAAAGAAAGGACAATCAGATGAAGGAGATAAAAACAACGGCGGATATCGCCAACGCGACGGCAATCGACCTCGGTCCGATTTCGGGGATCAAGGACTATGTTCTGGAACTCGGCCCCGAAGTCAAGATTCCAGGGAAGGTGTTTGGCGGTGCGGCAATCAAGGCCGGCGGCGCGGACTTCTCGCTGCAGGTGTTCGCACCAGGCACGGAGGGCGGTTTCTACCACACGCACAAGGAGCATGAAGAACTCTACTTCTTCCTTTCGGGCGAAGGCGAATATCAGGTCGACGGCACGAACATCCCTGTCAGGGAAGGCTCGGTCGTTCGCGTCTCGCCCGCCGGCAAGCGTGCCGTCCGCAACACGG
>DGVK01000129.1:7235-7675 GCA_002395905.1 Verrucomicrobia bacterium UBA4286
CGCTCACGATGCTCTGCGTCCAGTATGTAGCCGCCGCGCCCGGAAGCGTCAATGCTTCCGACGGCACGATTCTTCCAGAGCAGGTGAAATGGTAATTTGAGAGCCTGCGGCGAACGCTGCTTCATGCATCGTCCGCTTCCTGCCACAGAAGCCCGCCACGTCGCCCCGTGTCGGGCGTTCCCCGCTCGGGCGGGCAACCACCCGCCCTTTGCGCCGGAACGCGTCACAGGCCAACGTCGCGCGGCCTATACGCGACCGGCATTTATGCGGTAGACACCTCCCGGCGGCAAGACCGGAATATTTCCCGGGTCTCTCCCCGTTTCCCGCCACCCGATATCGCGCGCTGTAAATTCCGTCCAAAAACACCCCGCCCGGCTTCTGGCGGGCCGAAGTGCATGAAAGCCCTGTGCCATAAGGGTGAAATGCACTTCGGCCGTCTG
>DGVK01000002.1 GCA_002395905.1 Verrucomicrobia bacterium UBA4286
GCGAAAAATCCGGGATAAGGGTGCGGCAATCTACGGCGGCGGTTCCCGGAAAGGTTAGCGGGCGAGCAGCCCGGTTGTCCACTCTCCGAGCGTTCGGCGCGACACTTCGTGCAGTCCGCGCGACAGGAACGCCGCAAGGACTTCAGGATAAAGCGTGTTCAGAATCCCCGAAACGACAAGTCTGCGCCCCACCGCGCCGACTATTTCATCGGCATAGCGTATGAGCAGCGGCCCGAGTATGTTCGCCGCGACAAGATCGCAGCGCGTCCCAGTCGGAAGCGACCCTGGACCTTCGCGCACCGGATCGCCGTTCTCGTCAGTCCGCGCGCCGCCGAGCGCATGGCGGAAGAACTTCGCCTCCACACCGTTCGCGGCGGCGTTCTCAGTCGAGGCCTGGACCGCGTCTGCATCGACGTCAAAACCTGCGACAGGCGAGAAACCGAGCTTCGCCGCCGCTATGGAAAGGATTCCGCTGCCGCACCCCATGTCGAGGAAGCTGCCGCCTTCGCGCGACAGCTCGTCGATGTATTCAAGACATGCACGCGTGGTCTCGTGCTTCCCGGTTCCGAACGAAAGCCCTGGATCGAGCGTCACTACGACCCCCTCCGCAGGCATTGGTTCCCACGGCGGACGCACAACAAGCCGCGAGCCGATGCGCTCGGTGGTGAAATGGCGGCGGTAGGACAGCTTCCAGTCCTCGTCGGGGATTGTTCCAACCTCGATCGCCGCCTCCGCACCTACTATCGCCAGCGCGTCTGACAGCCGCCGCTTCGCTTCCGCAATGTCGTCCGCGACAGTCTTCGGCGGTTCAGGATCGGGGAAATATATCTGAACCTGGGTGAGGCTCTCCTCCACGTCGCGATAAGACGACAAAACAAAATCCCCCCCGTCGAACACCTCGAAGAGGGGATTTACAAAACGCTCCGCAATGGAGCAGTATACCTTGTTCACTTCGCCGCCTTCTTGGCGACAAGCTTCTTGACCAGCGTCGGACGCTGAACCATGACGCGCACGGCCTCGTCGCCCATGAGTTTGACCTCTTCCTCAGCCATGCCGAACTTGACGAGACGACGACGCTGTGCGGCGTTCTTGCGCGCCTTGCCGGCGGGTGTCTTGCACGGACGAACGTGCGATTCCTTGCGAAGTGTACGACCTGTACCCATTTTTAACCTCTTCTTTCTTCCTTAGGGAAAATTGTGGCGCGTATTATACCTAATCCGTCCGCAGAATGCAAGTGGAAATGTGGTGTCGACGGCGTTTCGTCCCGGGTGCAGAGGAATATCGGCTCCGTTCCACCGGAATATGCCTGAGAGACCTTCCGGCAATTCGACAGTTCCCGACACAGCACCGCCCTTGAAGACGAGATCCAGCAAAACACGTCCCTTCGGCGTCGGCGTCGCGCTGCGGATGCGCTTCAGATGCGCGGGCTGCGGCTCTACAAGGACCTTTTCGTAGAACGGCGCGGCGCTCTTCACGCCGGCGACGCCCGTGTGGAGATGCCAGAGCGGATGCGATCCCCAGCCGTGGCAGTCGCTGCGCGAATTGATCTCGGGCGTCTCAAGAATGGTGGAAAGATTCCACCCGATGCAGTCGCGCCAGAAGCCGAGATTGCCGAAAAACAGGTCGGCGCGGTGAAACTTGAAATACGTCGCGAAGAGATAGTGCTTGTAGTAGATGGTGCCGCGCACGAGGGACGGCGTCTCCACGAGCGCCTTGAAGCAGCGCTCCGCGTCTTCTCCCGTAACGACATCGGCAAGGAGGGCGAGGCACTGCGAATGCTCGCTGAATTCCGTCTTGGCAGTGTTGGACGCGAAAAGAGCCTTGTCTTCGCACCAGAACTTCCGGCGGATCGCCGCCTTGAGGCGTTCCGCCCGCGCGCGCCAGTGCGCCGCGAGCGTGACATCGCCCATGGCCTCCTCGGTGATCGCGGCCGAGAGGATCGCGTGGAGATACTGGAGATTCAGTTCGGCGTTCGGCCTTTCCGAGTCGCCGTCCGGCGGGACGCCGTAGTTCCACGGCTTCGCGGCCCAGTCCACGAAGTTCCACCCGGGCGTCTTGCCGAGAAGTCCGTCCCCGTCAAGGAAATCCTCCATGCCCATGAGCGTGTGGTTGAGGCCGGGCAGCCGCGCCTTGAGCCAGTCGCGGTTCGTGTGGTTCCAGGCGTAGTCGCCGAACATCATCGCTTCGCAGCATGTGAAGCCCAGCGCGTCCTGAGTGCCGCGCGTCGGACAGTTCATCGGAATCATCCCGTTTTCGCGCCGGTCGGTGTCGTAGAGGTTGATGGCGTTGCGCACCATGCGGTCCTCGGTGTCGAAAAGCCCCGATACGAGATACTGCACGCGGCTGTCGCCGGGATACATCTGCTGTTCGTAATAGGGGCAGTCGAAGAACATCTCGTGCATGCACATCTGGAGAGAACGCGCGCAGACCGGCTGCATCTTCATCACGAACGGATCGTCGCATTCGAACGACGCGGCCATTTCCACCGGATAGCGCGTCTCTACCAGCTCTACCCTGCCGATCGCGAGCGGCGCGTCCGCCGTCTCGACCGTCAGGCGGCACCACCTGCCGCACCGCCACCACGGCGTCGTGAAGCACGCCCCGTCGCGTCCGTCGGGAAGGAACGTGTCGCCGAACGGTTTTGCCATGTCCAGCCCTTCGCCGTATGCGGCGCGGTCACCCTTCCTGCCGTCCGGCCCCGTAAGACATTCGGCCCAGTCCCAACGGACCTTCGCGCCCTTGCCGCCGGACGTCTCAAGGCGCGGATATGCGCAGTAATAGTCACCGAGATCCCACCACGCCACGGCCTTCGTGTTCGCCGGCACGACCGCGCCCGGGGCAAGCACGTCGAAACCGCGCTTCACCGAGCCCGGCGTCTTCGCCTCGCGCATCATGTCCTTGAGCGGCGACGGGAAGAGCTTCCAGCCCTGCACGACGAGCCCGGCCCACGTGTCGACCGGGCCGCGCACAACAACGGCGTCCCGCCATGCGCCTTCGCCTGGCGTCTCGTCGAGAAGCCCCGTCCCGCGAACCTCGCACTGCGAGCCTACGCCGAACGCACCGGACTTCCCCTTGTGCGTCATGCGCGTTCCCGACAGCGTCGCGACCTGCCATGCCGCCTTGCCGGTCGTAAGCTGCCTGTCGTACGCGCCGTACGCCTTGAGGATGAATCCGCCGCGTATCGAGACCTGCGCGAGCGGCGCGTGCTCGCCGACCTGCCAGCAGACGGCCTCCAGGCGGTGCGCCCCCGGTTCAAGCCCCGTCACGCGATAGCTCTGATAGTGCCATCGTTTCGGCAGCCCGCGCATGGGGCCGCGTGCGATCTCTTCTCCATCCAAAAGCAGCACAAACCTTTCGTCGGCCGATACGTCGAGCTCCAGCGCCTCCGCCGTGACCGTGAAGTCGCGGCGAAAGCGGAAGAACGCCTGCGGCATACGCGCCAGAACCTCCGGGGTCGTGCGTGTCTTGCTGAACACCGCGCCGCCCCATCTGTCGCACCCCTCCGCCCATATCCAAGAGGCCTCGTCTATCGGCTGCTGGACGCGTATATTCGTATCGCCGCGCGAATGCCGCTCGGCGCGAAACACCCTATCGACCGTCGCCGCACAGAGAGGCAGCGCCGCCGCGCAGAGCGCCGCGCAGATCCATTTCACTTTTCCCGTGCTCATTACCATATTATCAACAGCAAGCCTTTGCGCCGATAGACATATACGCCGTCTTTGGCATACTTGACCTTCCAGTCGGAGGACGGAAGACCGTGCACCTCCTTGAACTCGCCGGTGACTCCTTTCGGAGCATCGACGATTTTGTAGCGCTTGCTGTCGTCGAACGTGAAAGTATCGGCGATATTCAGCGTCAGCCCGGAGATATCCTGATTTTCGCCGAACATCACACCCGTCTCGTCACCAGCGATTTCCAGCGTGCCGGAAATGCTCTTTGGCGCTTCAAGGAAGCGGATCGTACCGCCGATAGACGGCGCAAACGTTCCGTCGAACGTGGCGGCCGTGGCGTACCGGACAGTACCGTCGCCGCTCACGCCGCCGAGCGTCGCCTCCGTGGCCCTTGCCGCGCCGCCACCCTGGCCGTAGGTCCAGAGAGCGAGGATGCCGCCGTCCTTGAGGACAATGTCCGTTCCCTTGGGCAGGAGGTTGTCGCCGGAGCGCTGCTGGAGTTCGATCGAGTCAATGGTCGTCGGACCGTTGTAGAATTGGGCCGTCATGAGGCAGACGGCCGTTCCGGCAGAGCCGCGCACCATGAGGCCGCCGTCCGTTTCGTCCTCCGCGACGCCGCTCACGAGCGGACGGTATATATAGATGTTGCTCCCGGCGGGAACGTCGAAGCCGGCGCCGCCGGGGCCGACGGCGAAGGTGATGCCATCCCATGCGGCGTCGAGGCCTTTGGCGCAGAAACTGTTGTCGACCGTCGTCTGGAGATAGCCGCCGTCGAAGAGGAAGGTCGCCTCGGGGCGTTTGTTGAAGTCAAGCGAGAGTTGCGAGCAGCGAAGCAGGCCGTTGGTCGCAAGACGCACCACAGTCGCGTTGTCGCCCACAGTCTGCACCACGCGGAATTTTCCATCACCGCAGTCTATTACGCCTCCATCGCGGATCGTGGTGAGGCCGTAGGAGTTGAGGGCGTTGAGGTATTCGCCGCCACCGGTTTCGATCCTGCCGCCGCAGACATCGACGCGGCCGCGGCCGTCAACCTGGAAATACCGGCCCTTCGCGGTTGCGTTCGTGGCGATGGCGAGCGTCCCGCCGGAGACCGTGAGAACCCCGCAGACACCGTCGTCCGCCGTCACGCCGGTTCCGTTCACCCAGACCGGCGCATTTGCGCCGGTGACGCCGCTTGTCGGCGCGCACGCGAGTGTAGTGCCGCTCTTGATTTCGGTGTTGCCCTCGACCGTGAGGCGGCCGACGTTGTTGGTGCTCCCTTCGCCGGGGTCGAGGACAACGAGGCCACCCTTCCAGCCGCTGCCGCCGATGGGCGTCCACTGCCACGTTGAAACCATGCGTGTTTTCGTGGGCAGAGCTCCGGGTTCGTGTTCGCCGTTGATTTCGCCGTGGATGGTCAGCGTCTTGCCGGCCTTGGCGATGACGTTGAAGGTGCAGTTCGACGAAACGAGGACGTTGCGGTTCGCGTGGAGTTCGAGGTTGTTGGGTTCGCCGAAGAGAGCCGTGCTAGAGCCTCGGACGAAGATGTTATCGCACGGCGTTTCCGGGACGGCACCAAAGGCGCGCTCGCGCTCCGGCGCAAAAAGCATGCCTTCGTTTGAATCGAGATACAGGCCGCCGTTGAAGAAATTCTGTGAGTCGAGATAGACGAGGCCTTTCCCTTCCAGATGCAGGCCTCCGTCGGCAGCCGCGCCGGAGCGCAGCGGCGCCCGGAGGCGCAGACTCTTTGTCGTCGCGTTGCGGATGGTGGCGCCATTTTCGCCAATGGTGATCGGCGTGTTCGCCCAATTCGCCTCCACGTTGGCTTGCGAGGATTCCTCCGAACCCTGTACATAGTTCGGGAAAATCAGCGCGGCGGTGCGGTTGTTCTCGACGATGCCGCCGTTGATTTCCAAGAACCCGTATTTGGCGCCATCGAGGACGGGCCCCTTCTTCGTTTTATCGCCCCGCAGGTCGAGAATGCCGCCATCGACGATGCGCAGCCCGTACTTGTTCGCGTTCGCCGCAGTGCTGTTCTGATGGACGCGCATGGTGCCGATTTTGAGGTGGCCGCCCTCGCCAATCGTCATGATGCCGCCGGACGAGTTCTGTCCGGAAAAGCCGTTGAGAAGCTCGTTCTTGAGCGCGGTGGCATCGACGGTGGCGTTGGAAATGACGGTCTCCGTGGCGAAGAAGCCCGCGTATCCGTTGTCCGAGGACATCGTGAACGTGGCGCCGCCGCGAAATTCGGTCTTCGATCCGGATCCGCGGAAATCCACGTTCGCCTCGGTCGTGGCGATGCCAGTGCCTGTGCCGCCGGAAACGGTCGTCGCGCCGCCGTCGAAGACGAGTGTGCCGGCGCTCTGGCCGATGCGCTTGAAGGTGTTGTTTCCCTTGAGTACGAGCGTTCCGTCGCCCGCCTTGTTGAAGCGGGTGGAGGTGTCGTCGCCGGTCGAAGTCACGTTCCCCGTGACTATCAACGTGTCGCCGGCGGCGACGGTGACGGGGCCGTTCGGATTGTCAAGCGAAGCAACTGTCGTTTCTGTCGCCATGGCGACAGGCGCCAACATGCCGATCGCAACCGACGCCGTGCAGATTATCAGTGGTTTTCTCATTTCGCTTCTCCTTTTTCGTGAGTTGTTTGTGAGTAAAGATCAACAGCGGACGTCTTTGGCCTTTGCCTGCGGCGCTCCACGGTCCACATGCGGAACGCGCTCGGCCAGGGCGCGAGGATGTCGCTGAAATACCCCGCCTCGATCACAGGGCGGTATTTCGTGAACCGCGCCTGGAAACACGCCTCGCTCTGCGAGCCTATCGGACGCTGCTGGCCGTGATAGAAATCTCCGAGCCGCGTCGTGATGCACTGCATTGCATTCGCCCACATGAGCGCGGCGATACGCCGCCACTTCCTGTCGCCTGTCAGATCCGAAAGATCTTCAAGGTCGGGCACGGCTACCGCCCCCCATGGGTCGATCCCCTGGTGCTCGGCGCTCACCGCCGTCCCGCCGGTCGTGTGCCAGCCATGCTTCGCTATGTCCGTCTCGGGCCCGTACACGCCGTCGAAGAAGAACATCCAGCTCGTGAAGTACACCGCAGCCTTTTCCGCGCGCTCCAGATGCCTCGCGTCGCCCGTGATGCGATAGAGCGAAAGCGATCCGTTCAAAAACGGCCAGGCGGTCTCTTTATCGATGCAATAGCAGTCGATCGCGCCGGCCGTGCACTCGAAGCGGTCGAGGTCGCGGCTGAAGTAGAAATCGCTCGCCTTGAGCGCGGCGTCAAGATATTTGCGTTCTTTCGTCTCGCCGTAGAGTTCCACAAGCGCGGGGATGATGAAGCCGCCGATAGACCCGGCGTGCGCCACCGGACGGCCGTCGACACGCCAGCTCTTCCCGAAGCCCCATTCCTGCGACCTGTGCCCGACAAAGAAGTCGCAAATGCCGCGGGCGAATCTTACGTATTCCGGCCTGTCGACGCCGTGCGCCGCAAGAAGCTGTTTCATCCGCACCGCCTCGGCCGCCGCCCAGCCCATGTTGCAGGCGTCTGCCGGACGGCGCTCGACGCGACCGGCTTCGAAGTTGAACTGGTAGCAGGTGTGGATGAGACCGCTCGGCTGCTGCGTGGCTACGAACGCGTCGAACACGCCGACGGCTTTCTTGAGAAGATCGTCGTCTCCCGTCTCGAACGCCTTGACGGCAAGCATCCGCGCATTGAGGAAGTTCTGCCCCGCCCAGCCGACCTCGAACGTCTGGCAGTACGTGCCGAGCGTCGTCCAGTATTCCCACTTCATGCGCTCGGCCATTTCCTCGCGGGAGATGCGCATCCCGGAGCAGTCGTGGGCCATGCGGTTCACGACGTGTTCGCAGACNNATTCCCACTTCATGCGCTCGGCCATCTCTTCGCGCGTGATGCGCATAGCCGCGCAGTCGTGCGCCATGCGGTTTACGTAGTGCTCGTTGACGAGCCACCTGCCTTTGTAGAGATAGAGAAGCGAATGTATGTAGCGGACGCCGAGGTCGAACACCTCGTCGTCCGAGAGGCACGGCTCCAGCCGCGGGTCGAGCAGATTGAGCGCGTGGTCGATGAGCGAGGCGCAGGCGTAGCCCTTCCACTTCGGAGGGCACACGCACACATAGCTTTTCGCAGTGAACGTCTCGCCTGCGCCGAGCGTGATGTAAGTGTCGTAGCGCGGCCCGAACACGCCCTTTGATTCGTATGTGTACGGCGCCTCCGTCACGGGGCGGACGATGACGTGTTCGTACCGCCCGTCCACAAGCTCCAGCGAGCACGCGCTCACCAGCGATTCCTTCGTGTCGTTCG
>DGVK01000185.1 GCA_002395905.1 Verrucomicrobia bacterium UBA4286
GCGCGCAAGCGCCAGTCTACCCTGCCCGCGGGGAACCTTGCCGTCGTGCGGGTAAAGATGGTATAATACAACCATGAAAAAGGAAGCTATGGCGTTTGTTGCGGCTGCGGCCGTGCTAGGGTGCGCCTTTGCGGCAGACAAGGCCGCAGAGGCGGAGTGCAACGGTAATGTGATTCGCCTCTACACGAGGCCGCTTTCGTATGAGGTGGAAAAACTCGGCAAGACTCTTGTGCCGAGAACCGAGATAGGTCTCTGCATGAACGGGACGTGTCTCGCGCGCGACGCGGAGCTCGTCGGCGCGCCGAAGACTTCTAAGTTGCGCGCCGCGACGCTTGCGACGCCCGTCTACAAAAAATCGTCCGTCAAGACCGGCGGCGTCGAGACGCTTGCGGACTTCGGCGATTTCACGGTGCGTCTCGTGGCGCGCGACGACGGCGTGGCCTACAGGATCGAGACGCGCAAGACCGGCGTGATAACATGCGAGAAGGCCGATCTCTCCGTGCCGAAAAACGCGCGCTGCTGGTTCAACCGCACGCCGCGCGGCAAACTCGGCCACGAAGAGACCGTTCCTGAATTCGCAGACGCGTCGGCGCTTACGAACGACGTCGCAAAGGCGTTCTATCTGCCGTTCGTGTTTTCGGTCGACGGGAAGACTGTCGCTGTTACGGAGTCTGACATACGCGACTACCCTGTGCTCAACTTCGGCGATGTAGAGGACGCCGGCGACGCGATGCGTCTGCGCTCGCTCTTCGCGAAGTATCCGAAGACCGTCGCTCACGCCGCCAATGGTGACAAGGGCTGGGCGAACCGCAGTATCCTGGCGAAGGGCGGACGCTGGATCGACGTGATCGCGACCGAGGACTTCATCGCCAAGGCCGAAACCCCCCGCGCTCTGCCGTGGCGCGTGTTCATAATCGCCGACGCGCCGTCGAAGCTCTGCGAAGCAGACATGGTATACGCCCTTGCCGAGCCTGCGGCGGAAGGCGCCGATTTTTCGTGGGTGAAGCCGGGACAGGTCGCCTGGGACTGGTGGAACGGTTTCGACAACAAGGGCGAAGCGAATGGATGCAACACCGAGACGTACGAGCGCTTCATCGACTTCGCCGCAGAGACCGGCGTTGAGTATGTCATCCTGGACGAAGGATGGAGCGCCAAGCTCGACATATGGCGGTACAGCCCGGCGGTCGACGTCCCCCGTCTCATAGAATACGCCGGCAGGAAGGGAGTGGGCATAATCCTCTGGATGGCGTGGGCGCAGGTCTACGGCGACGAGGAACATGTCGCCGAGCACTTCGCGAAGCTCGGTGCCAAGGGCTTCAAGGTCGACTTCATAGACCGCGCCGACGCGGTTGTCGCGACGTTCCTCGACAGGTTCGCGGCGGCGTGTGCCAAGAACCGGATGGTCGTCGACTACCACGGCATCTACCGTCCTTCGGGGCTTCAGCGCAAGTATCCCAACATCCTCAACTTCGAGGGCATACACGGGCTGGAGCAGATGAAGTGGGCGAAGGTCGACAAGGACATGTGTCTCAACGACGTCGCCTGCTTCTTCCTCAGAATGACGGCGGGTCCCATGGACTACACGCCTGGCGCGATGGACAACTACGCGATCGGCGCATACCGCGGCTCCTACAACGATCCAGGCTCCGTCGGGACTCGCGCCCACCAGATGGCGCTCATGGCGCTTTACGAGGCGCCGTTGCAGATGCTGAGCGATTCGCCGACGAAATACGAGGCCAACATGGAGTGCTTTTCCTTCATGGCGAAAACGCCTGTAGTGTGGGACAGAACCGTCGGCCTTGGCGGATGCCCCGAGACCTTCGCGGCTGCAGCGAGGATGGCGAAGGACGGCTCGTGGTTCGCGGCCGGCATCACAAACAAGGACGCGCGCGAGGTTTCGTTCAAGTCGTCGTTCCTCGGCGAGGGCGAGTGGAAGGCCGAGATGTTCCGCGACGCCGAGGGCGAAGGGGCTGATGCGCGCGATTACGTGCACGAGACGAAAACGGTCAAAGCCGGCGATGTGCTTACGTTCAAGATGTCGTCCGGCGGCGGTTTCATCGTGCGGTTCTCGAAGTGATGCGCGGTGCGCCGTGCACGAGTGCGTCGCTTTGTGGTATAATACCCGCTGCAGATGAAGAAGACAGATCTGGAGACCTTTCGCAGTGAACTGCTCGCGACCGGCGGCTACTCGACGCCGGCCGAGCGCCGCGCGCCGGTACGCAGGCGCCCGGGCGCGCTCGTGACGGCGCGTTTCTCGCTCGCGGTGAGCAGGGTGTTCCCGCTTTGCGCTCTCTGCGAGGCGCTGGGGATCCTCAAGACGGAGCGGTGGGCGAAGTTCTGCTTCTCGACCGTCACCATGCCTGAATCGCTCGGCATGAACGTGATACTCGAAGGCTGGGGCGACAGGGCCGCCTACAAGGGACCTGTCATGTACCTCTGCAATCACATGTCGACGTTCGAGACCATTCTGCTGCCGCCGGTCATTTTGACATACGGGCCGTTCAACGTCGTCGCCAAGGCGTCGCTCGCCCACCTCCCGTTTCTGGAGAAGGCTGCGGCCCACATGGGGATTGTCGGCATAGGGCGCAAGAATCCGAAGGCCGATCTCATGCGACTTCTCGACATCGGATTGAAGCGCATCAACGAAGGCAACAGTTTCCTCATCTTCCCCCAGGGCACGCGCCAGAAGGTCTTCGAGCGCCGCCATTTCTCGTCCATCGGCGCGAAGCTTGCCGAGAGGGCGGGAGTGCCGATCGTGCCGGTTGCGGTGGATTCGCGGTGCATGCCGACGCGCGAGAGGGGAATACTCTCGAAAGTGTTCAAGGATTTCGGCCGGGTCGACACGTCGAAAGACATACGCCTCGCGGCGGGGCCGTTGATACCCTGCGGGAAGTCCCGCGAGATGCACGAGGCCAGTTTCAACTGGATCGCCTCGAAGCTCGAGTCGTGGGGCGTGCCGACCGACAGGGAGAAGTGATTTCGGTTCGACGAATCGAATTAAAGTCAAGGAAAGGAAAGGTAAAGTAAAATGGCAAGAGTATACAACTTTTCTGCGGGACCTGCGGTGCTGCCGTTTGAGGTTCTGCAGGAGGCGCAGAAGGAGCTGGTCGACTTCAAGGGGACCGGCATGTCGGTGATGGAAATGTCCCACCGCGGCAAGGACTACGATGCGATCCACCAGGAGGCGATCGCTACGTTCAAAGAGCTCTGCGGGCTCGGCGACGACTGGTCGGTTGTGTTTGTGCAGGGCGGCGCGTCGATGCAGTTCGCCATGATCCCGATGAATTTCCTCGCGCCCGGCGCCACGGCCGACTATGTGAATTCCGGCACATGGGGCAACAAGGCTCTCAAGGAGGCCAGGAAGGTCGCCGCTCTGCGCGGCGCGACGGTCAACGTCGCGGCCGACTGCCAGAAGGACATCCCGACCCGCCAGCCGGTCGAGTTCGCGTGGACCAAAGGCGCGGCGTATGCCCACATCTGCACCAACGAGACCATATCCGGCGCAGAGATGAAGACGATTCCGGAAGTCGAGGCGCCGCTGATCGCCGACATGAGCTCCGACATTCTCAGCTGCGAGCGCGACTATTCGAAGTTCTCGATGTTCTACGCCGGCGCGCAGAAGAACCTCGGTCCTTCGGGAATGGCTGTCGTCGCCATCCGCAACGACTTCGCCGAGAAGGGGCCCGAGTCGCTGCCGACGATGCTGCAGTACCGTACATACACCAAAGAGAACTCGCTCTACAACACGCCGCCGACCTGGGGTATTTACATCTTCGGCGAGACGATGAAGTGGGTCAAGCGCATGGGCAAGGAGAATCTCTTCAAGCTCAACGCCGAGAAGGCGAAGAAGCTCTATGACGTCATCGACTCCAGCGCGTTCTGGACGCCTACCGCCGTCAAGGAGTTCCGCTCCAACATGAACGTCACCTGGCGCATCAAGGGCGGCGACGAAGAACTCGAGAAGAAGTTCATCGCCGAGGCCAAGGCGGCGGGCATGAGTTCGCTCAAGGGCCACCGGTCCGTCGGCGGACTTCGCGCCTCGATATACAACGCCTTTCCGATGGCGGGCGTGGACGCGCTTGTCGAGTTCATGAAGGACTTCGAAAAGAAGAACGGGTGATCCTGCAGATAGCCAGGATTTCCGCCGTCGTGGCGCTTTTAGGCGCTGCGGCGGCGTTGGCGTCTCCAAAGGGGAGGCTGCCCATTGCCCTGCGCGGAATACGCCGGGCGCTCGGGCGAGCCGACGCCGCGGCGCATGACGCTCCCGTGCCTGCATGGCGCAGGGCGGCGGCGTTCGCGCTCGCGCTCGCGGCGGTTGTTCTCGCCCTTGCATAGCCGCGCCTGTAACAGCATCAAACATAAAAGTATATGGAGGGGGAAAACATGAACCTGTCTAAAACGATTGCAGCGGTCGGCGCATGTCAGATTGCGGCGGCCTGCACGAGTCTGCCGGAGATGCGCCAGGAGAGCGCCGATGTAGTGGCCGTTTCTCTGGCCAACGGCGGACGGATTGATCCGTCTGCGCTCAAATGGACGCGCGAGCCGGCGGATTTCTCGGTTCGAGACGGAGCGATCACGATAAAGACCGCGCCGCGCACAGATCTATGGCAGCGGACGTATTACCACTTCCGCAACGACAACGCGCCTGTTCTGCAGATGAGCACAAGGGAGAAGTATTTCAGTTTTGTCGTCAAGACGGATTTTTCGCAGAGCCATCACCGCTTCGATCAGTGCGGTATCGTCATGTATCTTGATTCCGAAAACTGGCTGAAGGGCTCTGAAGAGTATGAGAATGAGGAGTTCCAGCACCTGGGAAGTGTTGTTACGAATAACGGCTACTCTGACTGGGCCACGACGGAGATCCCTGCGGACAAGAAGGAGATCTGGTACCGGCTCAGCCGGCGGGAGGATGATTTCCGCATTGAATGCTCAGAGGACGGAGAGCGATGGAAGCAGATGCGTGTCTGCCACATGGCAGCAGCCGGCGGAAAGGTCCGCTTTGGTATCTACGCATGCTCCCCGGAAGATTCGTCATTTACAGCGGAATTCAGCCATATGGAACTGACAGAATGCGCATGGCTGGCTCATGACGGGCAGCAGCCGGACTCTGATGGAGAAAATGCATGATTTTATCAACTGCATGCCTGTGTTTCGGCGCTGTCTGCTTTCTTTACTATGTCATCCTGGCAGTCTATGCCGGACCGGATTTTAATTTTGGCTGGTTCTGGATCCTTCTGGGCATTATGTCTGTTTCAATCGCAGTACTGGGAAGGTTCAGAGACCAGGAAGCGGCGCTGTGGATCCGCAGACTTCTGGCCATGACGCTGGCGGCAGGAGTGTTTCTGGTCTGCGTGATGAGTCTGTTTGTGATTCGAGGCATGCATGAGAGGCGGGAAGCGGGATTTGACTACATGATCGTCCTTGGCGCGCAGGTGCGCGGAACGGTTCCGTCCAGAGCGCTGCTTCGTCGACTTGAGAGAGCCGTCTCAGCGGCGGAGGAGAATCCGGAGGCAGTCCTGATCCTCTCCGGAGGACAGGGCGGCGGGGAGGACATCAGCGAAGCTGAATGCATGCACAGGTATCTTCTTGAGGCAGGTATCAAAGAGGAACGGCTGGTCATGGAGGATGCATCCACATCAACGCAGGAGAACCTGCTTTTTTCTGACTCTCTGACGGGCTGCTCAAAAGGGAGGTGCGGTATCATCTCGAATGATTTCCACATCTGCAGGGCGCTTATGATGGCTGAAAAGGCAGGGTATGGGGATGCTCATGGGATAGCCGCTCCGGGAGATCCTGTCATGGAAGTCCACTATATTGTGCGTGAAGGCGTTGCGATCCTGGCTGCGAAGCTGACGGGAAAATTATGATGATAATAACGATACTCACCATCGCTCCTGAAATGTTCGAAGGAATTCGCAGGAATCATGTCATAGACAGAGCGCTGCAGAGCGGTGAGCTGGAGCTGGAGATCAAAGATATACGTTCCTACGCGGACGGATGTTTCCGGAAGGTGGATGATACGCCTTACGGCGGCGGCGCCGGACTCATTCTTCGCTGCGAGCCTGTGATCAGCGCTCTCAGGGACGCACGGGGAGAGCAGACCACTCCAGGCGAAACGATCACCGCCGCTTTTGCCCCCTTTGGCGGCCGGTATACGCAGGAGACTGCCCGCAGGTACAGCCGCTGCAGCCGCCTGATCCTGATTTGCGGCCATTTTGAAGGAATGGATGCGCGAATCTATCCCTACGCGGATGAAGTCATATCCGTCGGGGACTATATCCTCTCCTGCGGCGAAATGGCAGCTTTCACGGTGGTCGATTCGGTCTCCAGGCTTCTTCCCGGTACGGTCAAAGCGGAGAGTCTCAGGGAGGAATCATTTGAGCAGAAGCTTCTGGAATACCCTCAGTATACCAGACCGGCAGAATTTGAAGGCCGGCGTGTGCCGGAGGTCCTCCTTTCAGGAAATCATGAGGCAATACGGGAGTGGAAGAGAGAACAGGCACTTTTAATGACGCAAAAATACAGGCCGGATCTGCTGGACTGAAAGTCAACTCAGACGGGGTATCAATCCGGTACGGCGGCAGCGGACAACATGGGAGAAAGCTGAAGTTATGGAAGATATTGTGATACGCGGCGGCATGATCGCGGATGGCACAGGAAAACCGGCGTGGAAAGCTGATGTCGCAGTCAGGGAAGGCAGGATCACGGCTGCCGGCGAAGATCTTTCCGGACTGCAGGCAAGAAAGATCCTGGACGCGGAAG
>DGVK01000231.1 GCA_002395905.1 Verrucomicrobia bacterium UBA4286
GCCCGCCCGCGACCTTGAGGCAAGACTGACGGGGCAGGCGGAAAAGAGCGGCGGCTACGTCGTCCAGCCGTCAGGGTTTGACCCATACGAGCCTGGCGGCGTCAAGTCTGAAAGCCCGGAGTTGAGCGGCGCTCTCGTCAACGGTTCGTCCCCCGGCTTCCACAATGCGGTGTGCTTCGAGAACCACCAGATGGACGCGAGAACAGTGCAGGTTGATGTCGCTCCTACTATGGGTGCTACGCACAACGCGCAGGCGGCGAACAACAACCCGCTCGTGGTAGCACCCGCCGACGTGTTCGGGAAGGTCGCACACGCGGTGAACAAAAACGGCGACGGCGAGAAGTACGCGAAGATCGATGTCGCAGAGACGAGAAACACATTCTCGAACTCCGAGTCGCGGACGCAGGAGGTGGTTGTCCAGCCAAAGGGCGAGGTCGTGGCCATCGACATGGACAAGAACAAGCCGACGAACGCCGACAAGCCCGTCCGCAAGGGCGGCGCAGGATTCGGCGTCTCGGAGAAAGGCATCTCATACACACTGACCGCCCGCGACCAGCACGCGGTCGCCTACGCCATCGACTCGATGGGGTCGAACGCGATGAAGTCGAAGAACCCGCACTCTGGATGCCGCGAGGTCGAGTGCGCTCCGACGCTCACGACGGTCGATTCCGCTCCTGTGAAACATCAGGGCGGCACGGCGGTCGTGGCGTTCCTCCCCGGCAACTCCGCGAAGGCACAGGGGTTGGGCGCGGAAGAGGAAGTCTCCCCGACGCTCGTCAAGACGCAGGGCGAGAGCGGAAACAAGGTCGCGGTGGCGACCGAGTGCATCGGCGTATTCGACATGGAGGCGGGGAAGTCGAGCGGACGGGCGGGCACGTCGGGCGTCTCGCCGACGATCCTCGCGCTCCACGGCACGGACCCGCACGCCGTCGCTATCGGCTTCAACGCCGAGGCGGGGACGCATGAGGACAGCCCCAGACCGGAGGTGAGTTCGCCGCTTGCGAAGAACCACAAGTGCGGCGTAGTCGCACCGGCTGGCGCGGTGTCGTTCGAGCCGGGAATCGCCAAGCGCGAGGGTGCGTCGCACCGCTTCTCCGACGAGGTGACATCGACGCTCCGCTCGGACATGGGCGACAACCTCCCGGCGGTCGCTGTCGATTACATTGTCCGCCGCCTCACACCGCTTGAATGCGAAAGGCTCCAGGGACTGCCCGACGGCTACACGAAGATTCCTCATCGCGGCAAGCCGGCGGAAGACTGCCCGGATACGCCACGCTACAAGGCTCTCGGAAACGGCTGGGCGGTCAACTGCGCCCGCTGGATATGCCAGCGAATCCAGAACTACGACAGGAAACTCACAGAGGAGAATATAGATGGAAACGAATAAAATCAAGGTGGTGAACGTCCCCGTGTCGGAGATAGTTCCCTACGAGAACAACCCCCGCGTCAACGAGGGTGCGGTCGAACAGCTCGCGAAAATCATCGAGCAGTTCGGCTTCCGCAACCCAGCGGTGCTGAACAAGGACAAGGTCATCATCGAGGGGCACACGCGCCTCTTGGCCGTGAAGAAGCTCGGCTGGGAAACGATGCCCTGCATCATCGCGACAGACCTCACGCCCGAGCAGGAGCAGGCTCTTCGCATCGCGGACAACAAGATTGCGGAAATCGCCGAGTGGGACGAGGACAAACTCAAGGTTGAACTCTCCGCCCTGCAGGAGGCTGGTTTCGACCTTTCGCTACTCGCGTTCGGCGACGATGAGCTGGACGACCTCCTTGGCGGCGAGGCCGGGACGCACGGCGAGACAGAGCCGGATTCCGTGCCCGAGACGCCCGAAGTGCCGGTATCAACTCCAGGCGAAGTGTACAGGCTTGGAAACCACCTCCTCGTCTGCGGCGACTCGACGCAGCCTAACGATGTCGCGAAAGTGTGCGGCGACGGCGAGGTCGACCTCTGGCTCACAGACCCGCCTTACAACGTGGACTACCACGGTTCGGACGGACAGTCTATCCAGAACGACTCGATGGAGGACACGAAGTTCCGCGAGTTCCTTCGCGCTGCTTTCGGCTGCGCGGAGAAGCGCATGAAGCCGGGAGCGTCGTTCTACATCTTCCACGCGGACTCGGAGGGCTACAATTTCCGTGGCGCGTGCTTCGACGTGGGGCTTCGCGTGAGGCAGTGCCTCATCTGGAAGAAGCAGTCGCTTGTCTTGGGGCGTCAGGACTACCATTGGATTCACGAACCCTGCCTCTACGGGTGGAAGGACGGCGAGGCGCACAACTGGTACGCCGACCGTTCGCAGACAACGGTGATGGAGTACGACAAGCCGAAGAAGAACGACGTCCATCCGACGATGAAGCCAGTGGACATGCTGTGCTATTTGATCGGCAACTCGTCTAAGCGCGGCGACGTCGTCCTCGACACGTTCGGCGGAAGCGGCTCGACCCTGATCGCCTGCGAGAGGACTGGGCGCGTGTGCCGGTGCGTCGAACTCGATCCCAAGTACTGTGACGTGATCCGTCGCAGGTGGGCGGAGTTCGTGCACGGCGAGGGGTGCGACTGGCAGAAACTGACGCCATCGACGTCAGAATCTGACGGCGACGGCGGAGAGGAAGCACACGATGAAGGTGCTTGAGCTCTTCTCCGGGACGGGCGTCCTGTCTGCCGCGTTCAGGGAGCGCGGACACAGGACGCTCACCGTGGACTGGAGCGAGGCGCTTGAATCCGACTGGAACGCCGACATCGGGACTCTGACAGCCGACGAGATCGTCTCGCGGTTCGGGAGTCCCGATATCATCTGGGCGAGTCCCGACTGCACGACGTATTCGGTCATGTGCATCTCGCGGCACCGGGACGGCACGAAGCCGAAGACGGAGTATGCGGCGAGGTGTGACGCGGTAAACGCCCACGTCTGCGACCTCATCCGTCAGCTGAAACCGAAGGTGTGGCTCATCGAGAACCCGGTGGGGATGCTTCGGAAGATGCCGTTCGTTCTCGACCTCCTCCATGACACCGGCGGGCATCGGTACACGGTGACGTACTGCCAGTACGGGGAGCGGCGGCAGAAGCCGACGGACATCTTCACGAACCACCCCGCCCCGCGGTTCCGTCCGCCCTGCAAGCGGGGCGCGCCCTGCCACGATGCCGCCCCTCGCGGTTCGAGGACGGGGACGCAGGGGCTGATAAGGCAAGGCCGTCCGTGCGAAACTGCCCGACGAGCTGTGCCGCCATATCGTGGACATCTGCGAAACTGTCTACAGTTGAATTGTGTGTTTCCGTGGCGTGTATAGTGCGTGTCTACGTGTGAACTATAGTCGCCAAGAGTCTGTAAACCAGTATGGAAACACACGGCGACAAGCGGGATAAACGGCGATAAACGCCGATATTCCGCCATATAACGCCGTATTTTGCCCAGGATTCCATAGAGGAAGATATATCGTCACGTCATGATGACGTGGATCCTGTGTACTCTCGCACACGATCCTGCAAACTACTATCGGGAGATCTGTCAATCCGCCCCGGCCAGGGGCGAAACCACAAGGAGAAAATCCAGCCATGAAACCAACTAAAATCCAGACATCGGAATACTGCACCGTCGGACACCCCGACAGGACGTGCGACTTCATCGCGTCGTACATCCTCGACAAGTACCTTGAGGCCGACCGGCGCTCACGCGTCGCCCTGGAGGTTCAGCTCAAGGAACGCTACTGCACGATATCGGGCGAAATCACCTCGAACGCCCCCTACGGCGAAGAGGATATTGCGGACTTTGCGCGTGAGGCCATCGACAAGATCGGCTACAACGACGAGTACCAGGAGCGCTTCGGCGACTCGAACACGATCTGCGCCGAGGAGGTCGAGGTCGAAACGCACATCTCGCGCCAGTCGCAGGACATCTCGCAGGGAGTCGACCGTGATTCATGGGGCGACCAGGGCTTGGTGTTCGGCTACGCCGTGGACGAGCCGAAGTATGGCTACATGCCCAAGGACTACTGGCTTGCCCGCAGGCTCGGACAGGCGATTGCAGGCGTGAGCGGTGGGCTGGACGTGAAGACGCAGGTGACGCTTGAGGACGGAAAGCCCGTCGAATGCGTCATCGCGATCCCGCTCGCCCCTGGCGACGACGAGGCGTCCGTCATCGAGACGGCGAAGTCGATAGTGGGCGAAGAGTGCGCAATCGTCGTGAACGGCACCGGCCGCTACGTCGCACACGGTTCCGTCGCCGACTGCGGCACGACAGGCAGGAAGCTCGTCGTGGACTTCTACGGCGGGAACTCAAGGATCGGCGGGGGCTGTCCCTGGGGCAAAGATCCGACGAAGGCCGACGTGACGCTCAACGTCTACGCCCGGCACAAGGCGCTGGAGGCGATGAAGCGGTACGGGCTTCCGTCCATGCAGTGCATGATATCGTGCTGCATCGGACGTCGCGACATCCGCGTTACGCTCATGGACGGCGAGAACCGCATCGTCGAGACGTACACGGAGTCGGAGCCCGCAAGCCATGTGATAGAAAGCCTCGGACTCGACAAGCCCGTGTACGCCGATATGTGCAGACGCGGACTTTTCGGGTACGAGGCGTGAGGCTACTGCGCGAAGGCGAAGAGTCCGCGTCCCTCCTTGCGGAAGCGCGAGGCGTTTCCCTTGTCGCGTATCTCGCGGATGATTGCGGAGTAGAGCGTCTGCTCGGGGGTCTTGCCGCCTCCGGGCGACCAGAGTCCCTCCGACTTCGCCGCCTCGATCATCGTTTTGACCGACATGGGGGCGTCCGACCGCTCCAGCACAGCCACAGCCGCGCTGAGAAGTCCGAGACCCTTTGTGGGCACGGCCTTCGGCGAGGGTGCTGCGGGTCTCGCCTTCGCAGCGTCCTTGGCTTGCGCGGGCTTTGCATCTTTGGCGGGTGTGTCCGCCTCGTGCGCTTCGAGGGTTTCGCCCTCGGCGGTGAGGAGCGTCTTGACCGTCATGGACTTTCCCGTGCGGGAGGTGACGCTCCATCCGCCCTCCGCCTTTCCGTCGACGCGAACCTCGACGAGGTTGCGCCCCACCTTCACGAACGCGCGGTCGCCCGCGCGGATTGCCGACTTGCTCATGCATCTGTCCTTTCTTTTGTATGCGTCCTGCCCACCACGGGCGGACGGCGCACATATTCGCTCTTATTCCCGCACAAGTCAACGGGGTATCTGAAACTATTTCAACAATCTTCATGAGGAGGCGCAAAATGCCCGAACAGAACCGCGAACACGTATCGAAGGAGAACTTCGTGACCGCCATGCGGCGGTCGGGGTCGAGGACCCTTACGCTGGAGAGGCTAGAGGCGGATATCGCCTCGGGTGCGCCCGTCAACGCGGACGGGACGATCAACATCCTGAAGTACATCGCGTGGATAGCAAAGGAGATGGGCGATGACGGTCAACGTTAAGAAGATGAAGCCCGTGGAGATGGTGCGCTTCCTCAACTCCACAGAGCTTGGGACGGTCATCTCCGCCGCGATGGTGTACCGCCACTTCGCGGAGGCGGGCTACCGCATCGCGTCGACGGAGGATTCACGCTCTTTGAGCTTTTACCGCTACGCGGCGTGGCTCATCGACAAGCGGGCTAACACGCCGGCTTCGACGCCCGGCGGCTACGATGCGCACCGCGAGTCCGCCGCGCAGCGGCAGGCGGAACTGTCCCTTGCCGGGCGCGACATCGGCGAGCTTCCGGCGGTGGTCGATCCCGAAAGGAAGGAGGCGTGCCGCTTCGACTTCAGGAAGTTCTGCGAGACCTACTTCCCGGAAGTGTACAACCTCGAATGGTCGGACGACCATCTGCGGGCGATAGAGAAACTGCAGAAGTCCGTCCTTGAAGGCGGGCTCTTCGCGCTCGCTATGGCTCGCGGCAGCGGCAAATCCTCTCTCACAGAGACGGCGGCAATCTGGGCGATGGCCTACGGGCACCGCGAGTTCATTGTCGTGATCGGCGCAAGCGAAGGAGCGGCGTTGGAGATGCTGGACTCCATCAAGACCGAGCTTGAGGTGAACGAACACCTCGCCGAGGACTTCCCGGAGATGGTGTATCCGATAGCCCGCCTTGAGGGAATCGCCAACCGCTGCGCGGGACAGCTCTACAAGGGCGAGAGGACGCGCATCGGCTGGACGGCAAGTGAAATCGTCCTCCCCACGATAGCGGGCGCGGCGTCCAGCGGAGCGATTGTCCGCGTCGCCGGCATCACGGGGCGCATTCGCGGCATGAAGTTCAAGCGTCCCGACGGGCGCACCATCCGCCCCGAGTTCGTCATCGTGGACGATCCGCAGACGAGCGAGTCCGCCGCCTCCGCCGAACAGACGAGGAAGCGTGTCCGTGTGCTTGCTGGCGACGTGCTCGGCCTTGCGGGTCCGGGACGGAAGATCGCCGGTGTCATGCCATGCACGGTCATCCGCCCCGGCGACATGGCCGAGCAGATGCTCGACCGCTCGAAGCACCCCGAGTGGAACGGAGAGCGGTGCCGCATGATCTACAAGTTCCCGAAGAACGAGGAGCTTTGGAACAAGTACGCCGACCTCCGTGCCGACGAACTGCGCGAGAAAGGTACGTTCATAAAGGCGACAGAGTTCTACCGCCAGCACAGGGAGGAGATGGACGAGGGCGCGGTCGTTGCGTGGAAGGCTCGATTCAACCATGACGAGATTTCGGCGGTTCAGCACGCGATGAATCTGAAGCTTACCGACGAGGCCGCGTTCTGGGCGGAGTACCAGAACGAGCCGCTTGCGGAGGACTTGGGAACTGATGAGCAGTTGACGCTGGACGGCGTTTCCAACCGCGTCAACGGACACTCGCGGCGCAGCGTTCCCGTCTCGGCGACGCATTTGACGGCGTTCATCGACGTTCAGAAGACGATGCTCTTCTATTGCATCGCCGCATGGGACGACGACTTTACCGGGCGAGTGATCGACTACGGAGAGTGGCCCGACCAGAACAGGCGGTTCTTCACGCTCTCGGACGCGAACATCACGCTTCAGATGAAGTTTCCGAGAAATGGACTCGAAGGATGTCTTTCCGAAGGCCTCAAGAAGCTGACGGGCGAGATCCTTGGACGCGAATACTTCCGGGACGATGGCGCGGCGATGCGGATCGAGCGCTGCCTCGTGGACGCAAACTGGGGGCAGTCCACAGACACCGTGTACCAGTTCTGCCGGGAGTCGGAATACGCCTCCGTCCTCACGCCCTCGCACGGCAGGTACATCGGTGCAAGCTCGAAGCCGATGGGCGAGTACAAGAAGGCGGTCGGCGACAGGGTCGGAATGAACTGGCGGATGCCGAACGTCCGTGGCAAGCGGGCGGTGCGGCACGTTGTGTATGACACCAACTTCTGGAAGTCGTTTGTGGCGACGAGGCTTCTCACTGCGACGGGCGACCGTGGGGCGCTGACGCTCTGGGGACGCTCCGCCGAAGACCACCAGCTCTTCGCCGAACACCTGACGGCAGAGTACAGGGTCAAGACGGAGGGGCGCGGACGCCGCGTGGACGAGTGGAAGATGCGCCCGGACGCACACGACAACCACTGGTGGGACTGTATCGTAGGGGCTGCGGTCGCTGCGTCAATGTCCGGCTGTGTCCTTGCTGGGACGATGACGGACGGAAAGCCGCGAACCTCCGCGAAACCCAAGGTGAAACTGTCGGAACTTCGGCGCGTGAAAAGTTTTTAGAAAAATCGTGCCGACGTTGCTCATGGTTTCCGTATAAGATAACGGGAAGGAGGAATCCGCCATGCAATATGGAAGCGTGTGCAGCGGGATCGAGGCCGCTTCGGTCGCATGGCGGCCCCTCGGCTGGCATTGCGAGTTTGTCTCTGAAATCGACGAGTTCGCATCGGAGGTGCTGAAGCATCGTCTGCCGGAGGTTCCGAACCTCGGCGACTTCACGAAAATCAAGGAGGGAGACTATGGAAACCCAATCGACCTCCTTGTCGGAGGGTCGCCCTGCCAGTCGTTTTCAAGCGGTGGCAGGAAGGGCGGCATCGAAGACCCGCGAGGCAACCTCGCGCTTGAGTTTGCGCGGCTGGCTGAACGGACGTGCTGCCGCTGGGTGGTGTGGGAGAACGTTCCAGCCGTGCTTACGATTGGAGGAGGCCGAGACTTCGCCCGAATCCTCTCGGAGTTCGTCGGATGGAACGTGCAACCGCCCGCCGACGGATGGGGGAACGCGGGAATCGTCACCAATGCGCCCGGACGCTTCGGCGTTTCGTGGCGAGTGCTGGACGCTCGATATACCAGAGTTCCCTCATTTCCGGGGGCGTTGCCGCAGCGAAGGCGTCGTGTCATCCTTGTCGGACATCGTGGAGACTGGACCCGCGCCGCAGAGGTGCTGCTTGGCGGCGAACTATGCGGAGGCGATGCTTGCCCGCGCCGAAAGGCTGGGGTATTCGCTTCCGGCGGCGCTGGAGCGCGTCCTGAAGCGGAGTGCTTCCCGATAGACATGATGAACATTGAGGGGCGCACGAAGTGCCTCAAGACGAAGTGCTACGACGAGGCGGGGGCGGCGATGTACACGCTCCGCTCCAGCCACGTCAACGCGGTCTGCACACCGACGCAATTGCGGCGTCTTCTGCCAGTCGAGAGCGAACGGCTCATGGGATTTCCCGACGGCTGGACTGACATCCCGTGGAAAGGAAAGCCTCACGCGCCAGACGGATTCCGCCACAGGGTGTGCGGAAACTCGATGTGCGTCAACGTAATGCTCTGGGTCGGCGGGAGGATCGCCGCCGTGGAAGCGGGAAAGGTGTTTCAGGACTATGGATCAGTCAAAGATCGAGGAGATAATGGAGAATCTCCTTCTCTCGCCCAAGAAGGTGGAGGTTGACGGGCAGGTCGTGGAGAACCACTCTGCGGCCGACTTGATAAAGCTCCTCAACTACTACGCATCGAAGGACGCCCTCAAGGGCAAAAGGCTGCCGATTCGCATCACGAAGATGGCGGCGGGAGGAGGTGCGCTGTGAAACTGTGGCCGTCCAAGAAGAAAGACGCACCGGCCAGGAAGAGCATCGGCGGACGCTTCGTGAGCTGGATGCGGGCGCGATTCGACGCCGCGCAGACGACGAAGGACAACGCGAAGCACTGGGGCGCGGCGGATTTCCTGTCCGCCGACGCGGAGGCGGACTCGAACGTCCGCAAGATACTCCGCACCCGCGCCCGCTACGAGGTGCAGAACAACTCGTATGCGCGCGGCATAGTGAAGACGCTCGCCGATGACACCGTCGGGACGGGGCCGAGGCTGCAAATGCTTCTCGACGACGAGGAGACGAACAAGCGCATAGAACACGATTTTCAGGTCTGGGCGAAGAGGACGAGGCTTCCCGCGAAGCTCCGCACCATACGGATGGCGCGGTGCCAGGACGGAGAGGCGTTCATCATCCTTGCGCAGAATCCAAAACTTAAAACGAACGTGAGGCTCGACCTTCAGCTCATCGAAGCCGACCGGGTTACGGATGACGAATTGACCAGCGACGAGAGGCGGGTCGACGGCATCACGTTCGACATTTTCGGAAACCCCGTCTCGTACAGGGTCTTGAAGTTCCATCCGGGCGGGGCGGAGAGCTTCAACACGGAGTTCATGACCGTCGGGGCGGAGAACATGATCCATATCTTCCGCCAGGACAGGCCGGAGCAGCATCGCGGCATCCCGGAGATAACCGCCGCTCTGCCGCTCTTTGCACACCTTCGCCGGTTCACGCTGGCGGTGGTGAGCGCTGCGGAGGCCGCCGCCGACTTCGCGGGCATCCTCTACACGGACGCCCCGGCGAACGGCGAGGCCGACAGCGTGGAGGCGATGGACACGATCCAGCTTGAGCGGAACATGCTCCTCACCATGCCGGGCGGCTGGAAGATGTCCCAGGTCGACCCGAAGCAGCCCGTCACGACATACGGCGAGTTCAAGCACGAGATCCTGAACGAGATCGCAAGGTGTCTTTCGATGCCCTACAACATCGCTGCGGGGAACTCGTCGGGCTACAACTACGCTTCGGGACGCCTCGACCACCAGACGTACTACAAGTCGCTCAAGGTGGACCGGGCGTTCATGGAGGCGGAGATACTCGACCGGGTGTTCGAGGCGTGGATGCGCGAGTGGTCGCTTGCGACCGCTACGCAGCTCGACGCCTGCGACTGCCGGCACGTGTGGTTCTGGGACGGACAGGAACACGTGGACCCCGCGAAGGAGGCGAACGCGCAGGAGAAGCGGCTTCTCAACAAGACCACGACCTTGGCGGCGGAATACGCCCGCCAAGGCAAGGACTGGGAGACCGAGCTTCGGCAGATAGCCAAGGAAAGGACGCTCATGAAGGAACTCGGCATAGACGATGTTCCAAACAAGGACGATTCTCAAGACGAAAACGAAGGAGAAGAAGATGGGAAAGACGAGTGAATATCTCGAAATAACCGCCGCGAAGGATGGCGGAGACGGGAAGCACAAGGTGGCGGGGCTCGCCTACGGAGGCGGCAAAATGCGGCTCTTCGGATGGTCGAAGCCTGTGGTCGTAGACCTCTCCGGCATGACGGTTCCGGAATCCGTGCCGCTTCTCGCGAACCACGAGAACCACACGCTTGGGCGCGTGGGCGTGGTGAACGCCAAGGCGGAGAACGGGCACCTCGCAATCGCCGGCGAAATCGTCGCCGGAGGCGAACTCGCCGAGGCGATAGTCGCCCAGGGCAAGGCGGGCGCGGACTGGCAGCTCTCGATAGGAGCGGAGGTCGAAGCCGCCGAGCTTGTGCAGGAAGGCAAGCGGAAGGTGAACGGAACGGAACACGAAGCGCCGTTCTACCACGTCACGAAATCGACATTGCGGGAGGTCAGCGTAGTCGCCGTGGGCGCAGACCGCTCGACGCACATGACAGTCACGGCACAACTGCAACTGAAAGGAAACTCCATTATGGAACCTGAAGTGACCAACAAGGAGACGAAGCCCGTCGAGGCGGCTTCTCCCGCCAACCCTCCGGCTGCGCCAGCGGCTGTGCCGACGGACACCCCCAAGACGGTGACCGCGTCCGCGCCCGCCGCGCAGCCTTCCGAAACGCCGAAGACCGTCGTCGCGGCGGCCGCGCCCGCCCAGGAGCCCGCGCCCGACGCGAAGGCAATCGCGGCGGAGGCTATCAAGGCCGAGCGCGAGCGCGTCGCGATGATCAAGGGCGTGTGCGGCGGCGAGTTCGCGGACATCGAGGCGAAGGCAATCGCCGAGGGATGGGACCGCAACCGCGTGAACGAGGAAGTCCTCAAGGCGTACCGTGCCAAGCAGCCCACGACCTCCGCGCCAGCTGTTACGGTGAAGAAGTCCGGCATGACCGAGAAGACGCTTGAGGCGGCGCTCTCGCTCCGCGCGGGGATCGACGGCGACACGCTCGCGAAGGACATGGGCGAGGAGACCGTCGAGGCCGCGATGAAGGACTGCGACATCCCGCTCCAGGGCGTCCTCGCCGAGTGCATGAGGCTTGAGGGGATGAACGTCCCGCGCACCTTCGACAACTCCGCTATCAAGGCCGCGTTCTCGACGGTGTCGCTCCCCGGCATCCTCTCGAACGTCGCGCAGAAGAAACTTCTGCAGGCGTATCGCGCGCAGCCCATAATCGCGACGAGCCTCTGCACGTCCGCCGACCTCTCCGACTTCAAGGAGAACCAGCGCTTCCGCCTCACTGACATCGGCGACCTGAAGCCAGTCGGCGCGGACGGCGAGATCAAGGACGGCGGCGTCAGCGAGGAGAAGGCCGTGAACCAGCTTGACACCTACGCCAAGAAGTTCTGCCTTACGCGCAAGATGATCATCAACGACGACCTCGGCGCGTTTCTCAAGGTCCCGACCGCGATGGGCAACCGTGCGGCCCGTCTCGTCGACCAGCTCTTCTTCGAGCGCCTAATGGCGAACCCGACGATGGTTGACGGCAAGCCTCTCTTCTCGTCGAACCACAAGAACCTCCTGACGGGCGCGACGTCGGCGCTTTCCGCCGACTCGCTCAAGAAGGCCATCAAGGTGTTCCTCGACCAGACTGACGCGGACGGACAGCCGGTGAACGTGGAGCCGAGCATCCTGCTCGTCCCGACGGCATTGAAGTTCCTTGCGGTCGAGCTCACTCGAGGCGCGGCGCTCATGATGTCCGGCGGAGCGGAGCAGACGATCCGCCCGACTCTCAACGTCCTCGCCGACCAGAATCTGCAGATCGTCTCCAGCCCGTACCTCTCGAACACGAAATACGCGGGCGCGAGCGACACCGCGTGGTACCTCTTCGGCAAGCCGGGAACGGTGGACACCTTCGAGATCGGCTACCTCAAGGGCAAGCGCACGCCGACCGTTGAGCGCGGCGACCTGGACTTCAACGTCCTCGGCATCTGGTTCCGCGTGTACTTCGACGTGGGCATCCGCGAACAGGACCATCGCGGAATGGTCAAGTCCAACGGGGCCGCGGCCTAGACAATCTCTGGCCCGCGCCGCCGGAGGCAGGTTTCTTTGCTTGTTTCTTTCCCTGCCACGGCGGACGGGCCGCTTAATCTTCAAACGAGAAAGGATTGCACAAAATGGATGCAAGATATGTTCAGAGAGGCGACGCCATCGACCACACGCCGATGGCGGACGTCGCGGCGGGAGACATCGTCGTTCTCGCCAACAAGGTCGTCGGCGTCGCCAAGCTCGACATCAAGGCTGGCGAACTCGGCGCACTCGCATTGACGGGTGTGTACGAAGTCGCCAAGGCGACCGGCTTCGCCGTCGCGCCCGGCATGGAGGTCGGATGGAATCCGGCCACCAAGCAGGCCGTCGCAGCAGGCGCGTCCGGCTCTGTGAAACTCGGTCATGCGGTCGCGCTTGCCGCTGCCGGTGACGCGCTCGTGTACGTCAGACTCTGCCAGGGACTGAACTGACATGATCAAGTCCGCCATCGAGCATATGCGCGCGATACAGATGCAGAGCCTCGCCGCCGAAGTCGGCTACACGCCACTCGGCGGCGAGGCGCACACGATCCGTGCAGTCGTCGGGCGGACTGTGTTCCGTGCCACGGACGCGGACGGCATCTGGACGCGCGTGGAGACGCGGGACTTCATAGTTTCCAAGGAGCAGCTACCATCGGAGCCGCAGGTCGGCGACGAGATAGAGTTTCTCGGACACACATATGAAGTCCTGTCGCCCGCCGGCGAACCGTGCTGGCGGTGGAGCGACGCGTTCCACACGGCGTACAGGATTCACGCGAAGAACACGGGAGGATGACGTTATGGCCGAAAAGGAAGAACACAATCCGGGGATGCCGCCTGGCTTCCCCGAGCTGTGGGAGGGAGTGACGCGGGCGAGGATGGACATCGCCGAACTCAAGGGGATGGTGAAGATGCACTTCGCAGACGGGGCGCACCACACGCCGCCCTGCGCAACGGCGACGGGTCTTCAGAAGACCCTGCACGCGGCGATGGGAGCGGCGATAATCTCGCTTCTCTCGGCGGTCGGGACGCTCATCTTCGACATCGTAAAGGGAATGTCGCAGTAGCGGCGGAAAAGGAGGCGCAATATGGTCGACATCATTTCGCTTGCGCACGGCGTTGCCGAGAGGATCGGCGAGGCGGACGCGGAACTCGCTCCAGAATACTCCCTCAAGGATGTGAAGGAGAAGACGCGTATCGTCGTGGTTCCCGTAGGTATAAAGCACAAGATGCTGGCGCGCGGCTTCAGGGAGGACTTTCTCACGATACACGTGGGCGTCCTCCGCAAGACGACGGAAGACGAACTCGTCGACCTCGTAAACTACGCGCAGACCCTCGCGCTCGACTTCCTGCACACTACAGTGCGGGGCGCGAAGTGCGTCGAGGCGAACCATACGCCTCTTTACGTCCCCGACCACATGAGGGAGAGGCGTCAGTTCACGGGCGTGATCGAACTCCTCTTCAAGGAGGTGAACGAGCATCGCGTGCCGGAAGGAGGCTAATGAAGTGCGAGGTCGAGTTCGACGAGGACGGACTTGTCGCGAGGATCGCGAGGGCGAGCCGCGACATCCTGCGCCGCGCGGGGGCGTATGTCCGCCGCGTCGCGCAGAGGAAGGTCGTGACGAGCCCCAAGGCGTCGCTGCCGGGGTCGCCTCCGCGTTCTCGGAAAGGACTGCTCAAGCGGGCAATCCTCTTCGGTTCGGACGGAGACAAGTCCGTCCTAGTCGGCCCCGGCTTCAACTTCGTCGGGCCTTCAATGTCCGCGCACGAGTTCGGCGGGAAGTACCGCCGCGAGCGGTATCCG
This sequence comes from Verrucomicrobia bacterium UBA4286, assembly GCA_002395905.1. Lineage (GTDB taxonomy): Bacteria > Verrucomicrobiota > Kiritimatiellia > RFP12 > UBA1067 > UBA1067. Next base: position 14,226 of record DGVK01000231.1, read on the forward strand.
AAACGCCCCCTCATGGGTCCCGCCCTCAAGGAGTCGGCGCCCCGCCTCGCAAAGCTGTGGCAGGACGCGGTGAAGTGAATTACGGTCAACAAAGGAGAAAATCAAATGGCATACAAACTTGGATTGGATGCGCAGCTCTTCCACGGCGCGGCCGGTCAGACGGCGACCTCGGAGATGAAGAACTGCAAGGACGTGACGCTCAACCTGGAGACGGGCGAGGCGGACATCACGACCCGCGCGGCCGAGGGCTGGCGAATCACGGCGGCGACATTGAAGGACGCGTCGCTTGAGTTCGAGATGGTCTGGGACACGGCGGACGCCGGGTTCAAGGCGATCAAGAACGCCTACTTCAACAACACCGCCATCGCCCTGTTCGCCTCCGATGGCGACGGAAACGGACTCGACGCCGACTTCGTCGTGACATCGTTCTCGCGCTCGGAGCCTCTGGAGGAGGCTTTGACGGTGAGCGTCACGTGCAAGCCGACATTGGTGACGCGTCCCCCGACATGGAAGGACGGCGGCGGCAACGGCGGCTGACAGTAGCAGGAAAGGAGAAGAGGCATGAGACAGTTTACCGACACGAAGGGGCGCGTCTGGGACGTCGAGCTGAACGTCCGCCAGATGAAGCGGGTGCGCGACGCACTGGGGATCGACCTCGTGAACGTCATACAGGCGGGCAAGGACGGAGCGGTTGCGACCGACACCCTCGACAGGGTGGCGAACGATCCGATCCTCCTCGTAGACATCCTGTGGGTTCTCTGCGAGGGGCAGGCGAAGGCGGCCGGGGTGACCGATGACGACTTCGGCTCGTCCCTCGCTGGGGATTCCATTTCGGACGCGACGAGGGCGTTTCTCGACGAACTCGTCGATTTTTTCCCAGGGGCGAGGCGGCTCTTCCTGAAGAAGGCGGTCGACCTCGCAAGGAAGTTCGAGACGGAGAATGCGGAAATGCTCGAAAAGGCTCTCGCGAGCCCAGAGTTCGAGGAGCGTCTGAAGACCTCCTTGAAACCGCCTGCCGCCTCGCGGGAATCTGCGGAGTCGACCCCGGCTCCTTCACCTTGAGGGATCTGGGGCTGATGGCCGAGGGACGGGCGAAGTTCGAGTGGGGAATAGCATCCTCGCAGATGGCTTTGCTCGCCAACCTGAACCGCGATCCGAAGAAAGGAAAGCCGTTCAAGCCGTCGGACTTCAACCCGTTCACTCCCGCGCCGCCGAAGATAGTGCTTCGCGGCGAGGAGATGAAGGAGGCGCTCAAGGCCGCGTTCTGCAGGGGAGGTGCCAGATGACGGACATCGTTAACCCTGCATACGCGGTCGAGAGGCTCAAGATTCTCGCGGAGGACATCCGCAAGGTTGCCGGGTGGCTGCGCCAGCACCACCCGGCGGAGTACGAGAGCCGGGAACGGCTCGGGATGATGGAACACGCAGCGGGCGTGTTCCTCGAAGAGGAGAAGTGAAAGGAGGAGTTTCATGTCTGCGACTGCGAACATAAAGGCTGGACGCGCATATGTCGAGGTGACGGCTGACTCCTCCAAGCTCCGCAGGAGCCTCGGCGAGGCGCAGTCGCAGCTCCGTTCCTTCTCCAAGTCCTGCACGGCGATAGGGCGCGAGATGCTGGCGCTCGGCGGCGCGATGTCGCTTCCGTTCGCATTGGCGGAGCGGTCGTTCGCGGGCTTCGACGACAGGATGAGGCTCGTGCAGGCGGTCACGAACTCGACGGGCGAGGCGTTCGAGTCGCTGACGAAAACGGCGCAGAGGCTGGGGCGGGAGACGCCCTTCACCGCGCAGCAGGTCGCTGACGCGATGGTCGCGCTTGGTC
>DGVK01000044.1 GCA_002395905.1 Verrucomicrobia bacterium UBA4286
GGACATCATCTTCTTCTGGGTCGCCAGGATGATGATGGCGGGCATCCATTTCATGAAGAAGCCCCCGTTCAAGAACATCGTCATTCACGGAATCGTGCGTGCGGCGGACGGGTCGAAGATGTCCAAGTCGAAGGGCAACTCTCTCGACCCGCTGGAACTCATCGACCAGTATTCGGCCGACGCGCTCCGCTTCTCCATCGCCCTCATCACATCGCTTGAATGTGACACGAAGGTCAACAAGGAGAAGTTCGAGATAGGGCGCAACTTCACTACAAAGATATGGAACGCCGCGAAGTTCCTCGAGATGCAGGAGACCGCGCTGGGCGGGGGTCTCGCCGACATACGCCCGGCAGCCGGCCAGACGCTCTCGGCGGACGACCGCCACATCCTCTGGGCGTGCGACCTCGCGTGCAGGAAGGTCAACGAAATTCTCGAGGCCTACCGCATCCAGGATGGCGCGCTTGCCGTTTATGATTTCTTCTGGACGCAGATATGCGACGGCTATGTGGAGTATGTCAAGGACTCTCCGAACAAGGCGGTGTCGGTCGCGATACTGCGCGACGTTTTCTGGAAGGCGCTGAGGCTTCTTCATCCGTACATGCCGTTCGTGACAGAGGAGGTCGCCCACCAGCTCGGCTTCCTCAAGGACGGCGAGACGATCATGCGTGCGGCGTTCCCGACCGGCTACACCGATGAAGAGAAGGCGGCCTGGGGCCTTTCGCAGAAGGTCTACGATTTTGTGAACGCGAAGCGCGAGGCGATCACCGCCATCCGTGCGCTGCGCGCGGAATACAAGGTGCCGCCTGCGGCGTGGGTCAAGGTGACGCTCTCCACAGACGATGAAAACGCCGCGGCCGAGGTGGAATCGCTCAAGAAGGCCATGCGTGCCGAGTCCGTCGAGTTTGTCCCGGCAGGAAGCGACCTTGCGATGCCGTCGAAGATGACTGCGTTCGGAACGGTGTATCTTTCGCTTGAAGGGCTGGTCGACAAAGCGGCGGAGTCTAAGCGCATCGCTGCCGAGATAGCGAAGACTTCAGGCTTTGTGAAATCTGCCGAGGCCAAGCTCGCCAACGAGAACTTCGTCGCCCATGCGCCTGAAGCGGTCGTGGCGGAAGCCCGTCGCAAGCTCGCCGAAAACAAGGAGAAGATCGCTCAGCTGGAGAAGCTCGCCAGGCTGTTCGCCTGAAAAAGCGCGGCGGCTCTATGCCGTGAACTCCGGCACTTCTCCACGTCGCTTTCCGAGGTTCGCCATTGCGACTTGAACGTTCCGTCGACGGGAAGCGAGGTCGAGAATACGGGACGGTGTCGCTCATCTGGCAACAGCTTTGATGCTTGCCCTCCATCTGGACATCGACATGCCGGTCTCCTTGCGGAAGAACTTGCGCAGTGAATTGGAATTGACGAACCCGCAGAAGTCGGAGATCGCCTTGAGAGGCATGTTGTTGTTCTTCAGAAGTTGTTTCGCCCGATCCAGCTGGACGGCATGTATCTCCGCGAGGATCGAGTGCCCGGTCGCTTTAGCGAACCGTATATCGGCCATGCGCCTGGAGCACGGAAACAGCGCGGCAACGCGGCTGGATCGAAGACCACAGCACGCTTCGCGGCGAATTAGATCTATCGCGTCCGCGACATGCTGGTCATTTCGCCTGAGAAGGCGGGACGAAGCGCGGCGCACGATGTGAAGCGGCCCGAACGTCTGGATTCGGCTTCCTCGGAATCTGCCCTTTGACATTGCAGCGGTAAGCAGCATGAGCGCGGCGGTTTCGCCGCCGAGCCGGAAATCCGGTTCGACGCTGGAGAGCGGAGGCGTCGTATGCTCGCATATCGGTTCAAAATTGTCCACTCCGATCACGGCGATGTCGTTCGGCACGTCCAGTCCTGACATCCTGGCGGCCGACAGCACCTGTTCGCCTGTTTTGTCGTTTGCCGCGAAAACGGCGCAGGGCTTCGGCAGCGATTCCAGAAACCGCCTGAGCGCGTTCATGCGCCGGACGCCGCCTGCGGAGGTCTCGGTCGGACGGAACACGCTGCACTTCATGCCGTTGAGCCGCAGCGCGTCGCAGAACGCCTTCCGTCTTGCTTCGCTCCACGCTCGGCGTTCCTGATAGTGGACGAACGCGAAGGCGTTGAACCCCGTCTCCAGAAGCGCCCGCGCCGCGAGCCGCGCGGTTGCGGCCTGATCGTGTATCACCTGCAGACAGGTGCGCGGAAGGGTGTCGGGATTGTGTCCGAAGAAAACGGTTTTCATCCGTGCGAAGATCGAGACGTCCAGCTCGTTGTATTCGCCGCCGCAGTCCACGATGGCGCCGACCGGTTGCCAGAAAGATGCAAGTTCGGCCAGCAGATTGCGTGTCGGCAATTCCTCTATAACCTGCACGTGCATTCGTTTCTTGTCCAAGATCTCGCGAACGCCTGCGAGCTTTTCGGGGGCGGATGTTTTGGACTTTGACTGGAAGTACAGTACCGTGTTCATGGGTGAGATTATACCACATTTCCTGAATGGGATGTTGTTTCATTGTAAGATGGGATGCTGTCAAGACAATAGAAATGCTATAATTATCGCGTATGGAGAAAGTATTCCAGCTGAGTCTGCTTGACATCATTGTCATTGTCGCGTATTTTGCGCTGACTATGGGCGTCGGCATAGTCATGGGGCGCAGGGTGAAGAGCGTCGGCGATTTCTTTTACGGCGGCAAAAAGGTGCCGTGGTGGATGGGCGCGATAAGCTCCTACATGGCGATGATCAGCTGCT
>DGVK01000016.1:0-1190 GCA_002395905.1 Verrucomicrobia bacterium UBA4286
GGCGACTACACGACGCGCGACAAGAACGAGCGCCGCTACCATCTCTGTCTGCACGCAAAGAACAAGACCGGCTACCTCAATCTTGTGAGGCTCATGTCGGAGGCCCATATTCACGGTTTCTACAACCGGCCTCGAATCGACCACTCGCTCCTGGAGAAGTATCACGAGGGGCTTCACTGCTCCGCCGCGTGCATCGCGGGAGAGATCGCCCATGCCATCGAGACGGATCGCATGGCAGAGGCCGAACGTGTCGCGAAGTGGTACAAGGATCTCTTCGGCGACGACTATTCGCTCGAAGTCATGCTGCACAAGTCGGTCAAGGCCGGCGACACCGTCCCGATGGAGGCGCGCCGCGAGTTCGCCGACCTTTACGAGCGGCAGCTGAAGGTCGTGAAAGGGATGCTCGAACTTGGCAGGAAGCTCGGCATACGCGTGATCGCCACTAACGACGTCCATTTCCTCGACAGAGAGGACGACGATTCCCACGATGTGCTGCTGGCGCTGTCGTCCGGCGCAAAGATGTCCGATGCAAAGCGCCTTATATACACCGGGCAGGAGTATTTCAAGACCGAAGATGAGATGCGCGCGCTCTTTGTCGAGAACCCGGAGCTGATCTCGGCCACGCGCGAAGTCGCGGAGCGCATAGAGGATTACAAGCTCGACTCCGACCCGATCATGCCGAAGTTCGCCATCCCGCCCGAATTCGGGACCGAGGACGACGTGCGCTCGAAATACGACGAGAAGACGCTTGAGGGGATGTATCCTCCGGGGCGCATGGAGAAGCTCGGCGGATATGCGAAGGTCGTGAGGATACAGTTCGAGGCGGAGTATCTCGCCTCGCTCGTATGGGCCGGCGCAAAGAAACGGTGGGGAAAGGACGGCGGCCGGCTTGCAGCCGAAATCGAAGAGCGTGTGCAGTTCGAGCTTGACACCATACGCACGATGGGTTTCCCCGGCTACTTCCTGATCGTCCACGACTACATCGACGCGGCTCGGCGGCTCGGCGTGTGGGTGGGGCCCGGCCGCGGCTCGGCGGCGGGTTCGGCGGTGGCCTACGCGCTCGGCATCACAAATGTCGATCCGCTGAAGTACGACCTGCTGTTCGAGCGATTCCTGAACCCCGACCGTATATCTCTGCCGGATATAGATACCGACTTTGAGGATTCCGGCCGCGGCAAGGTGCTCGATTG
>DGVK01000016.1:1196-4748 GCA_002395905.1 Verrucomicrobia bacterium UBA4286
TGCCGGATATCGACGTGGACTTCGACGACTCGGGCCGCGAACGCGTGCTGGACTACGTGACGAAGAAGTACGGGGCCGACCACGTGGCTCACATCGTCACCTTCGGCCAGATGGCGGCGAAGTCCGCCATCAAGGATGTCGGGAGGGTGATGGACTATCCGCTCGCCGATACGAACAAGCTCGCCGGTCTAGTGCCGGATGTCCCGAAGATAACCTTCAAGAAGGCGCGAAAGGCGTCGCCGGAGCTTGAGGAGGCTTTCAACTCCACCGACCCGGTCGTGCACAAGCTTCTGGAGCGTGCCGCGCGCCTTGAGGGGTCGATACGACAGCCCGGCGTGCACGCCTGCGGCATCATAATATCGCGCGATCCTCTTATAGAGACTCTGCCTGTCATGCCGACGCCGGAGAAGGGCGGCAAAAAGAAGGGCGCGGACGCCGCAGGCGGGGAGGACCGCCTGCTCACGACGCAGTATGACGGCCACTACGTGGAGCCTGTCGGCCTTTTGAAGATGGACTTCCTCGGGCTGAAGACGCTTACGGTCGAGAAGGAGTGTGTCGCTCTTCTCAAAGATCGCGGCATAGATCTGGATCCCGACAGAATCCCCGACGACGACAAGCTTACATACGAACTCTTCGGCCGCGGCGAGACGACCGGCCTATTCCAGTTCGAATCCGACGGGATGAAGAAGTGGCTCATGGCGCTCCAGCCAGAGCGCCTCACCGACCTCGTCGCGATGAACGCCCTCTACCGCCCGGGGCCGATGGAGTACATCCCGCGCTTCGTCGCGCGCAAGCAGGGCCACGAGCCGGTGACGTACGACCATCCTCTGATGGAGAAGTATCTCAAGGATACTTACGGCGTAACCGTCTATCAGGAGCAGGTCATGCTTCTTTCGCGTCTGCTGGCCGGGTTCACGCGAGGGGAGTCCGACAAGCTTCGCAAGGCGATGGGCAAGAAGCTCATGGACATCATGAACGAACTGAAGGCAAAGTTCGTCAAAGGATGCCTCGACAATCCGGAGTTCCGTATCGACAGATGGAAGGACGAGGACGAGGCGAAGAAGCTCATCGAAAAGATATGGACCGACTGGGAGGCTTTCGCGTCGTACGCGTTCAACAAGTCCCACGCCGTCTGCTATGCATGGGTGGCCTATCAGACGGGCTACATGAAGGCCCATTATCCGGCCGAGTTCATGTGCGCGCAGATATCGTCCGAAATAGGAAACTTCGACAAGCTCCCCGGCTTTGTCGCCGAGGCGCAGGAGATGGGGTTGGAATTGAAGCTGCCGGACGTGAACGAGTCGGGTTCGCGGTTTGTGCCCACGCCCGACGCCAAAGGGATACGCTACGGCCTGGGCGGAATAAAGGGCGTGGGCGAGATGGCGGCGGCGGCGATCGTGGCCGAGCGCAAGGCCAACGGGCCCTACTCGGGATTCATGGACTTCTGCATGAGGCTTGCCGGTTCTAATGCAGTCAACAAGCGCGTCCTTGAAAACCTCACCCGCACCGGGGCTTTCTCGACCCTCGAACCCAACAGGGCGAAGCTCTTCAACAATATAGAGTATGCGATAAAGAAGGCGCAGCAGCGCGCGAAGGAGCAGTCCAGCGCGCAGGCGAACTTCTTCGACCTCATGGCGGGCGGCGACGAGAAGGCGTCCGACGCGGAACTTGCAGACTGCCCTCCGTTCTCGCCGGCCGAGGACCTGAAGAACGAGCGCGACCTTCTTGGCGTCTACGTTTCGGGCCATCCGCTACAGTCGTGCGGCAGGTTGATAGCCGAGGTGTCCCAGGCGAAGATAGGCGACGATTACGTTTCGTTCTCGCTGGACAGGCTCGCCAGCCGTTCTGCGGACGAAGAGCGGCAGGCCGAGGACGGCGAAGACGTTCCGACCGATGAAGACGTCGCCGACCCTGTGCAGGAGACCTCCGGCGGCGGCGAACAGGATGCGGGCGACGGCGTCAAGGCGGGTCTTTCGCCGATAGACGAGATGCTTATGCGCTGTGCAGACGACGACTGGCTCCTGAAAGGGCTCGCGCGCAACACGGTGCGGGCGAAGGGCGAGGTGCCGTATTCCGACAAACGGGCGTTCGACAGGGCGGTCGGTTCGGAGCGCACGAAATTCAAGAAGCGTTTTCAGCACAAGAAGCTTGATCCGCTTCTCCTCAAGCGCATGGATGTGCGTGTGGTCGCGATGCTGGGAGGCTGCGCCGTGAAGACGCCGAAGCCTCGGCCCGACGGAAGCGTCGGCCAGAAGTGGGCGATACTGTCGCTGGACGACGGCAGCGGCCAGGCCGACGCGATGGCCTACGCGAAAGCCTGGGAAAAATGCTCCGGGCTTGAAGGATGCGTCGATCGGCTGGTGATGGTTTGCGGGGAGGTTTCGCACAGGGCGGTATACGACAAGGAAGACTCCGCCAGGGAGAATCCGAAACTGGGCGAAGTCTTGTTCCAGGTGAAAGAGGCCTATCCGCTCGAAGAGGCTATGCCGATGATTTCCAAAGGTGTCCGCGTCATGATGAGATACGACGACCCCGCGCTTGAGTCCAAGATGATCAGGCTGGGCGAAGCGGCGCGAAAAATGCCCGGCAGACTGCCGATATTCGTCGATATCGTCTATGAAGACGGGACTGTGGTAAAGGTCGATCTCGGCCCGCTCGGCCGCGCGTCATGCTCGATAGGGTTCCTTTCAGAACTGGCTAAAGTCGCCCCGCAGAGCGACACGACCTATTCTCCAGAGGACAAGACGACCCTTGCCGCCCCCGAACCCAAGCCGTGGGAGATGTAAAGCCCGGCGGCGCCGCAAGGCAGCGGTCCGCCGTTGCGCGGGCAGGTGCCGGTTTGCATGTATCTACCGCATATGGTATAATACGCGGCCGACAAAACACAAGAAGGAAGAAAAAGCAACCGTTTTATGGCATCCATACATGACATCACGTCTAAGATTCTGGTCGTTGACGACGAGAAGCTCATACGCCTTACCATAAGCGCGAAGCTTAAAAGCGTGGGGTATGTGCCGATCGCCGTGGATTCGGTCGAGAAAGCCGTTGCGGTGTTGAAGGAGTCGCGCGTCGAGCTGAGGGCTATTATCACAGACATCATGATGGGCGACATGGACGGCTTTGTGTTTCGCGACATCGTGCGCGGCTACGACCCCACCCTGCCTATTTTCTTCATGACAGCCCTCGATCCGGAGGAGGGAAGCGGCTTCCTCAAAAAGATTCTCGAAGACGCGAACAGCTACTACCTGCCGAAGTCCGCCAAGCCGCAGGTCATGCTGCGACGCATCCAGAGCGTCGTGGCCTCGCGGCGCGTCGAGCAGTTCATCGAGCGCCAGATAGAGGAGCAGAACGCTTCAATGTCGCTCGCGGCGAACGTCCAGCACAGCATGCTGCCGACGAGGGTTGTGATGACCGACCGCGGTTTCTACACGACCGTCTGGAAACCCAAGGAGATGGTGAGCGGCGACCTCTACGAGGCGATGCCGTTCGGCGACGGGGTGTATCTGTACGTCCTCGGCGACATACAAGGCCACGGCACGAGCGCCGCGCTCG
>DGVK01000172.1 GCA_002395905.1 Verrucomicrobia bacterium UBA4286
ATTCCGGCCCCGACCCCCGGGGGGCCCTCCCGAGGGGCGGGGCACGGCATGCCCGCCCGAGCAGGGCGGGACGAAATTTGGTATAATTCACCGCAAAGGTTGACAACGCGCTGCGGCGCGCAAGACAAAGGAGTTAATCATGGCGTGCTTCACAGTTCCTCTGGCCGCCGCTGCGGCGGCTTCTGCGGTAAAGTGCTCTCTGCCCGAATCGGCGGGGAGAAACCCGTTTGTCAGCAGACTGGGCTGGCTCGGGAAGATGATGTTCGGCGGCAGCTTCCTGCTTGCAATAGAGCACGTGTATCACGGCGAGGTGACGTTCACGCCGCCTTTCCTCACGGCGATCGCCGAGGGACCCGACGCCGTTCGCGAGATGCTTCACGAAATGGCGACGCGCGGCGTGACGATGGCCGTGCTTGTATTCGCCGCATGGGTCGCCATGGTCGCGCTCTCGGGCCTCGCTGAAAGGAAGAGGCGCTATGTGTGAGCTTATGACCATCGCCGCGGCCGCCGCGTTCACCGCCTGGCACTTCGCTTCCGGACGGCGCAACAGCGCAGTCTTCACGACCGCGCTGATGTTCTGGGGCGCCGCGCTGATGTGGTCGGTGGACTGCGTCGCAGACGCGCTTGACGGCGAACCCCTCCTCGACCTCTCCTGCGGCGACTTCAAGCTCGGCTTGATGGTTCTGGCCGCAGGGCTTTGCGTTTTCGCGGCGCTGTCGCTTGCGCAGAGGAGAAATGTCCGCGCCGTCTGAGAAACTCGCCGCGCTGAGGCGCAGCCTCGCGCAGGCGGGGCCGGCACTGGTCGCTTTTTCCGGCGGGGCCGATTCCACCCTTCTGCTCTGCGCCGCCCGCGACGCGCTTGGCGGCGCGGTGACGGCGGCGACGGTCCGCTCGGCGGCGATGGCCGAGAGCGAGCTTGACGACGCGCGCCGTTTCTGCCGCGAGCGCGGCATCCGCCACGAGACGGCAGACATCGACCTTCTCTCGATGGAGTCTTTCACCGGCAATCCGCCGGACCGCTGCTACCACTGCAAGAAGGCCGTCTTCACGCGTCTGGCCGCTCTCGCCCGCGAGCTCGGCGCCGCGCGGATCATGGAAGGCTCGAATCTCAGCGACGACGGCGACTACCGTCCGGGGCGGCGTGCGCTCGCCGAACTTGGCGTGGAAAGCCCTCTTCGGGAGGCGGGTCTTACGAAGGCCGACGTGCGCGAGTGCCTGCGCGAGATGGGCGTCGCGGCCGCCGCTGAAAAACCCTCCTCGGCGTGTCTCGCGTCGCGCTTCCCTTACGGCGAGAGGATCACCGCCGCAGGGCTCGCGCGCGTGGAAAGCGCGGAATCCTTCCTGCGGCGGTTCGCGTCCGCGCAGGCGCAGGTTCGCGTGCGTTCGCACGGGAGCCTTGCGAGGATCGAGGTTTCGCCGGAATCGTTCGACGCCGTCGCGTCGCACAGGAATGAAATCGCCCGCGAAATGAAGCGCCTCGGCTTCGCCTACGCCGCGCTCGACCTCGCGGGCTACAGAACAGGGAGTCTAAATGAAGTGCTCTGATACAGGCAAGCGCCCCGATACAGACGACCTCGGCTTCGCACGCGTAGACCTTCAGCGGAAAAACCGCCAGGGCGTCGGCGAAGTCGTATACGGCGAGGGGAAGACCGCCTCGCAGACAACCGCCATACTGTCGTCGCTCAAGCGCAACGGACAGCTCCCCGCGCTCGTCACGCGCCTCGACCGCGAGAAGGCCGCGGCCGTCGCCGACGCCCTCGGCGGAGAGTTCAGATACTTCGCAGAGGCGCGGCTCGGACGCCTCGGGCCGAACAGACCGTGCGACGGGCTCGGGACGATCGCGGTCGCGTGCGCCGGGACCAGCGATCTGCCCGTGGCGGAGGAGGCCGCGCTTGTCGCGGAGGCTCTCGGGAACAAGGTGGCGCGGCTGTATGACGTGGGCGTCGCCGGACTGCACAGGCTTCTTTCCTGCGCCGGCGAACTGAGGTCCGCACGGGTCGTCATCGCCGTGGCCGGGATGGAAGGAGCGCTCCCGAGCGTAATAGGCGGGCTCGTCCAGGCGCCTGTGATAGCCGTTCCGACAAGCGTCGGCTACGGCGCGTCGCTCGGCGGCGTCGCCGCCCTTCTCGCCATGCTGAACTCCTGCGCCGCAGGCGTGAGCGTGGTCAATATCGACAACGGTTTCGGCGCGGGCTTTCTCGCCAGCCGCATAAACCATTTAACGACAGCAGATGAAAACACTCTACATTGACTGCCAGATGGGGGCCGCGGGCGACATGCTTTGCGGCGCACTGCTCGAACTCGCGCCGGATAAAGCCGCCGCGCTCGCCGAACTGAACGGCATGAACGTGCCGGGCGTCGAATTCAAGCTTGAGACGGCGGAGAAATGCGGTCTCGCGGCGGCGCATCTCTCGGTGAAGGTCCACGGCGTGGAGGAAGGCGACGCGCACCATCACCATCACGGGCACAGTCACAGGTCGCTTGCGGACGTTCTGCGCATAATCAACGGCCTGTCGATCTCGGCCTCGGCCAGGGTCCGCGCCGCGAAGGTCTACGAGTCCATAGCCGCCGCCGAGTCGCGCGCCCACGCGCGGCCTGTCGGGGAGGTGCATTTCCACGAGGTGGGCGCGATGGACGCCGTGGCCGACGTCGCCGCATTCTGCCATCTTGCAGAGAAGCTCGCGCCGGACGAGATCGCGGCTTCGCCGGTCCATGTCGGATGCGGGTCGGTGGAATGTGCCCACGGGACGCTTCCTGTGCCCGCCCCCGCGACCGCGTTTCTGCTCGCCGGCATACCGACTTATTCGGACGGCGCGACCGTCGGAGAGCTTTGCACGCCGACAGGCGCGGCGCTCTTGAAACAGTTCGTCTCGTCGTTCGGCCCCCAGCCGCTCATGCGTGTCGAGGCGATAGGGTGCGGCGCCGGGCGAAAGGACTTCCCGCGCGCGAACGTCGTGCGGGCGTTCTTCGGGGAGCGTCTGGACGCGGACGGCGCGAACCGCGCGGACGGAAGCGGCGGCGAGAGCGGCGAGATATGCGAGATCGAATTCAACGTGGACGACATGACGGGCGAGGATCTCGCCTACGCGTCCGACAGGCTTTTCGCGGCGGGCGCGAAGGACGTCTCGTTCACGCAGATCATCATGAAGAAAGGACGGCCGGGAACCCTGGTCAGCGTGATGTGCGAACCGCACGACAGAGCCGCCGTGGTCAAGGCGGCGTTCGCCCACACGTCAACGCTCGGCATGAGGGAGACGCTCTGCCGGCGCTACACTCTGGAACGCACCGTGGAAACCGCCGCCGTCGCCGGAGGCATGACCGTCCGCCGCAAATGCGCACGCGGGTTCGGCGTGGAGAAATCCAAATGGGAAGCCGACGACCTTGCCGGCTTCGCGACGCGCACGGGCGCGACGCTCGCCGAAGTGCGCGGACGTCTTGAGGCGTTCCGGTCCTGCTGACGCGGTCACTTCTCCTTGAGGCCTGCCTTCGGGTCGAAGGCGAACGACCTCGCCGCGCCGTCCGGCGGCAGCAGCAGATAGCCGAGCGCAGGCACGCGCAGTCCGCCGGCCTGCACATCAGCGGCGTTGTAGTTCACCACGGTCCGCGACCCGTCGGCGTAGCGAGTTTCAAACACGCCGGGCGCGAGTTCGCCGTGGGACTCCATAAGCTCGCGCTGCAGGTGTCTCACAGGCACGAACTCGTCCCACGCCTTCTTGATGCGCGGCACATCCGCGAACTTGTATGTGTAGAAGATCGGGCGGCCGCCGAACTCGATTATCTTCAGCGCGTCGCGCGGATCCTCCACGCCGTCGCCCTCCATCCAGCGCGGGTCGCCGCTTTTCTCCAGCTTGTAGAGGCACTTTCCGCGCGTGTGGTTCTGGGTGAGGCGGTCGGGATTGTAGAGAATTATGCCGTGGTACACAAGCTCCCAGAGGGGGAACACGCCGTTCACGAGCTTCGAGTGCTTCCCGTCGTGCAGACGCTTGAGGTCGCGCTCGACGTAGTTTATGTAGTCGATGTTCCCCGCCACATGGTCGTAGCCCGACTCGCTCGCGGAACCGCCCATCAGTTCGCGGGCGTATGCGAGGATGCGGTTCTGCAGCTCCGCCGTCCTCTCGGGAGTGCATGGATGGCGCGGATCGGCGCAGGCGATGGGATATGTCGCCGAATACACGTCGATGTAGTGCGGCCCGCGTATGCCGAGCGCGGACATTTCACGCATCTCCCCGGGGAGCCATCTTTCCCACGCGCACTGCTGGCACACCCAGTAGCACTGGCCGCCCGCCCACAGCCCGCCCTCGCTAAGCCGCCCGTCGGCGAACTTGCAGACCCAGTCCTCGTCCCACAGTTTCGAGCAGCGGTAGCCGTCGGTGTTCGTCGCGTGGAGCGCGAACTGGTAGCCGAGCGATTTCGCCTTGGCAACAAGGCGGCCGAACGCCTCCGCGCCGCCCGCCTCGGCGCAGACGGGGAAGTGGCCCGGCACGCGCCCGTCGTAGCCGCCGTCCTGCCAGCCGGCCGAGCATATCGAAAGCCTGTCGATCCCGGCATCCTTGAACGCCTGAAGGAACTCCTCCGCGACGCCGAAAGGCATGTGCACGACGATGGGCAGTTCCTCGCCGGCGGCGAAGAACTTCTTCTTGATCCCGTCGGCGGTTTCGGGGATGGGCTTTGCGGCGTGGGTCTGTATGCGGACAACGATGGCGTCGCAGAGGTAGTCGAGAACGGGGTTCATCCTGTCCTTTATCGTGCGCACCGCCCCGCTCGAAAGCTGGTGCGCGCGGTAGGCGCGGGCTACGCCGTTGTAGTCGGCGGCCGCCCCGTCGAGCCTGTGGAAGTCGATGACGATGTCGTCGTAAAGACCGCCGACGAGTTCGCGCACCTTGTCGCATCTGAAACGCGCATACGTCTCGCATACGCCGCCTTTTATCTCGGCGACGAAATCGTAGTTGAAGCGCCACGTCCTCACATGCGCGTACCACAGCGTTCCGTTGCGCCTAAGCGCGAAGACGGGCATGAGCTGCCGCGGCGCGGAGAATCTGCCGTCGCCGGCGTCGAAACGCCCGTATGCGCCTCGGCCGTTCATCCACCAGCCCTCGTCGCCGCGGCGCGCCGTCATGAATTCTGGCACGATCGACACGCTCGCCGCGTCCGGCGGGATCTCGTCCCTGCGGACGACCGCGCGGAAATGCGCGCCGCCGCCGTCCGCCGGCTCAAGTTCAAGCCGCCGCGTCTCGACACGCGGCGCGCCGCCGCCGGACGTGAACGCGAAGCGAAGCTCCGCAGTCTCGGCGCACGCCGTGCACGCGAACAGAACCGCCGCCGCGGCGGCGCCCGCCGCCCTTGCCGTCATGGAAACGCTTTTCACCGCACATCCTTTCTTGCACTTACAGAGAGTTTGAGTTCATGAGTCTCGCCGGGGCGCAGCTCGTACGCGCGGTCGCGATAGAGCGTCGCGCCCTCGATGCACACGAAGCCGCGTCCGTAGTCGGGGTCGTCCGCGCCGCCGAAGGGCGAGAAATCAGGGCCGGAGTTCCACACGACCATCTTTATGCAGCCCTCGTACGCGAGGCGAATCGTCCGTTTGAGAACGGGGTCGACAAGCTCGTGCACATGCACGCCGCCGGGCGTTTTCTCTTCAAACACGTAACCGGGCCTCCCCGTCGCGACAAGAGCGCAGGGGAAGTCGCCCTTCCACTCGCGGCGGTCGCCCATCGCGGCCTCGCCCTTCCAGAAATAGCGCAGGCCGTCGGTGCCGGTCACAACGCACTTCGACACATCGCCCACCCGCAGATAGGGATGGAACCCCTCCGTGCAGCGGTAAGGCGTGTCGCCGGTGTTCGTCACGCGGAAGACCGCCGAAAGAACGCCGCCGAGCGAATACTCAAGTTCGGCGCGGAACCTGTGAGGCCAGTCGCGGCGGGTGGCTTCGCTGTCGGCGAGCTCCAGCACGACGCGGTCTGCGACGCGCTCTTTCACGCGCCATTCGGCGTATGGCGTGAGGCCGTGTATGAGACATCCTTCCGGCCCTTCGAAGACGAACCACGGCCAGTAGACCGGGATTCCGCCGTGAATCTGGTGGCGAGGCTCCCACCGTTCGCGCGCTTTGGCCATGGCGAACACCTCCTCGCCGCCGGCCGGCCGCCAGCTTACGAGATTCGCGCCGTAAGTGTCGACGACCGCGCGGCCTCCGTCGGGCGCGGCAAGTTCAACGGTCGCGCCCCGCGAGGCGAGACACAACGCGAACGCGCCCGCCGCCGACATAAAGCATAGTTTCATTTTCAAGCACTCCATATGAAAGTTTATTATACCATACCGTTCACACGTCGGCAACCACCTTTGCCGCAGGCGGTTCTTTTGGTATAATATCCCGCACCGTGCTTGAAACATGGACGGCAGACGACAGAGGATTACAGAGGACAACAGAGGCTTACAGAGGAATGGACAGATGAACGAATCGGAATACATCGCTCCGGACAACTTCTTCAAACGGCTCAAGGTCGATGTGCGCAGGCTGGCGCCCTTCGGCTTTGAAAAGAAAGGCGCCTGCTGGGAATACTCCGAGGTCATAGCCGGCGGCGCGCTGGTCTGCCGCGTGACAATCGACAGGCGCGGCGCCGCAAGCGTGAACGTGACCGACGTTGAAACCGGCGACGAATACGTGCAGCACCGCGTCGCCGGGGCCACCGGCAGATTCGTCGGGCGGACGAGGCGTGACGTGATGGCGCTCATGGAGCGCGTCGCGGCAGAATGTTTTTCGCGCGATGTGTTCAAGACGGAACTCGCCCGCGGCCTCATCGCACATGCCGAGGCGCAGTGGGACGAGAAGCCGGAATTCCTGTGGAAGAACTTCCCCGACTACGCCGTTCTCCGCCGGAAGGACACGGACAAGTGGTATGCGCTCGTCGCGCGGCTGCCCGCCGACAAGATCGGCCGCGTCGGCAGGGACGAGGTTGAGATCGTGAACCTGCGCCGGACGGACGGGATGGACGGCCCCCGCTTCCTGCCCGCCTACCACATGAACAAAAAGACGTGGACGACAATCGTTCTCGACGGATCCACCGGCAAAGCCGAACTGCTCGACCATCTGGCCGAATCGCGCAGGAAGGCGGTATAGCCGGCCTGCAGTCCGAGGGGGAACAAGGCGCCGCACACAGCCTTGCCGCCGGGCAATGAACTTTTTCCGGAGAATCGGCATTATCTTCTTGTTGAGGGCCGCTTGCGCCACAACGGGAAATGGACATCTGGCAGGAAATCGCGAAAAACGCCGAACACGGCGCGGAGAGACTTGTCGCCGAGTACGGCGACAGGCTCTATGCCGCCGCCACGCTCCTTTGCCGGAACAACGCCGACGCCGAAGAGCTGGTCTTCAGGACGCTCGCCAGGGCGGTCGACAAGATTAGGCAGTACAGTCCGTCGGGCGACTTTTTCAGCTGGCTCTACAAAATACTGCTCAACTTCCACAGGATGGAAGGCCGCAAGAAGCGCCCGGAGATAATGCCGGTCGGCTCGACGCAGGATCTGCCTCAGATTCCGGCCGAAGGGAGAAGCGACGCGGCGGCGGAGATGCGGGAAATGGTCGGGCGGCTTCCGCCGCAGATTCGTGAGACGGTCGTTCTGAAATATTTCTCGGGCATGTCCATTGAAGAGATCGCGGCGGCGCTCGGCATCCCGCCCGGCACTGTCAAATCAAGGCTTTTCAACGCAAAAAGGATTCTTGCGGAAATGTTTATGCAACAAACGAAAGGACACGGCCATGAGTGACGAAGAACTGGACAGAGCGATAACAGAGCGCTTCAAAGCCTACGAGAAAGGGATAAGTCTGCCAGACGGATTCTCTGGGCGGTTCTTAGGCTCCGTACGGCAGAAGCGCGCCCTGCGGCGCATCCGGACGCTCGGCTTGATCTGCGCCGCGGCCGCCGTGTGCGCAACGGTTGCAGTCATCACAAGGCCCGCGGCGGCAAGCGGCGGCGCCCGGCCCGTGCTGACGGCGCGAACCGCCGGTGCAGACAAAACCACAGGGGTGTCGTGCTGGATGCTGCTCGGATACCTGCGCGAATGCTTCAGCCGCGCGAGATCGTCCCGCAGGAAAGAAGAGGAGTAAGCTGAAGCACAAGACAATCATAAAAAAGGATACAACATCAATGACAACTAAAATCATCGCGATCATCGCGCTCTCAGTGGCGGCCGTGGCATGCATGTCCTTTTTGGGGAAGTGCGCGGACAAAGGGAATTCCGGCGATAAAGGGGAAGACGGCGTTTCATCCCGGAAAGACACGGTCTGATGTATCCCGCCGTTCCGCTCTGGCTCGCCGTCGCGTTTGTCGCCGCCGGCCGTCGTCGTGCGCCAGGAAGCGTTTGAAAGTGGAAATCTGCAATCACCTGCGCCATTGCCTTCCTCTGCGAGTTTTCGGTATAATACACGGTGGCATGGGAAAAGTTCTTGACAATCCATTCACAGACGGCAGAGGCGACAAATGCTTTGGATGCTCCGGCGGCAACGCGCACGGCCTTCATCTCGAATTCGAGGAGGACGGCGACGAAGTGCTTTGCAGATGGACTCCCGACGCCCGCTTCCAAAGCTGGGACGGCGTGCTGCACGGCGGCATAATATCAACCATCCTTGACGAGACCGCCGGCTGGGCGGCGATGCGCCGATTCAACAGGTCGGCCATGACAACGCGGCTTGACGTGAAGTTCATGAAGCCGGTTCGCATCGACGGCGGCGCAATCGAGGCGCGCGCAGGCTATGTTGAACAGATCAACGGCAAGATCGCCCGCTTCCACGCCACTGTCCGCAACGCCGACGGCGATGTGTGCGCCGAGGCAGACGCCGACTATTACATAATGGATGCCGAACGCTCCAAGGCGATGGGATTTTCCTCCTTCGGCGACGCGGCGAACTGGGCTGGCCGAAAAAGTTTGCCCGGTGACAGGCGGCGCACTTGAACAATCGCGGGAAAGTTGGTAAAATAGGAAGCATGAAAATCACCTTCTACGGCGCGGCACAGACCACGACGGGGTCGATGCACCTCGTCGAGGCGAACGGGAAACGCATCCTGCTCGACTGCGGGCTCTACCAGGGGCACCGCAAGGAGGCGTTCGAAAAGAACCGCAACCTCCCTGTCGATCCGAAGACGATCGACTACGTGATTCTTTCTCACGCCCACATCGACCACTCGGGGAACCTGCCCCAGCTCGTGAGACAGGGCTTTCGCGGACGCGTCTTCGCGCGCCAGTCCACCGTGGAGCTGTGCGACGTGATGCTGCGCGACTCGTGCTTCCTCCAGAAGCGCGACCTCGAATACATCAACAAGAAACGCAGGCGCGCCGGAAAGAAGCTGTTCGAGCCGCTCTACGAGGAGTCGGATGTCAACGCGCTCATGCAGCTTTTTTCGCCGACCCATATGCACGAGCCGCGCGAAATCGCGCGCGGCATCACGCTCGAATTCTTCAACGCAGGGCACATCCTCGGCTCGGCCCTCGTGCAGCTCGACATCCGCTCGGACCACGGCCGCAACCACCGGCTGCTATTCTCGGGCGACCTCGGCCAGCCCAACCAGCCCATCCTGCGCCACTTCGAATATCCGGCCGGGGCGGACATCCTTCTCGTGGAGTCCACCTACGCCGACCGCTACCATCCGTCGGCGGACGATGTGGAGCTGAGGCTGGAGCGCCACCTTAAATACATCGACCGCCACAACTCGAAGCTTCTCATCCCGGCGTTCTCCGTCGGACGCACGCAGCAGATCATCTACTATCTCAACCGGCTGCGCGAGCGCGGTAAGGTTCCGCGCGAGGTGAAGGTTTATATCGACTCGCCGCTGTCGCAGAAGGCCACGCGCATATACGCCGGCCACCGCGAGGTGTACAACGACGAGGCGCGCGCGATGCTGGCGGCGGGGAAGGACCCCCTGTCTTATCCCGACATGACGTTCGTCGGCACGCCACAGGAGTCGATGGCGCTCAACGACGCGCCCGGGCCGATGATCATAATCGCCGCGAGCGGGATGTGCGAAGGCGGGCGTGTGCTGCACCACCTCAAGCACTGCGCGCAGGACGAGGACAACATAATCCTCATCGTCGGCTTCCAGGCCGAGAACACCCTTGGCCGCAGAATCGTCGAGAAGCGCGAAACCATCAAGGTTCTCGGCGAGGAGATCGCGCTGAAGGCGAAGGTCGACGTGATCAACGCGCTCTCGGCCCATGCCGACCGCGAAGGCCTCACCGAATGGATACGCGAAATCAAGGACAACGTGCGCCACGCGTTCGCGGTGCACGGCGAGCCCGAGAAAGTCGCGGCCATGGTCGACATCCTGAAGGAACAGGGGGTGCCGAGCGCGGTCGCCCCCCTTCCCGGCCAGACGTACAAGTTCGACTAGCCGCGCGCCACAATACGCGGGCCGGATGAATTTGGTATACTATGCGGTGATCTCTGGCGCGGCGCACCGCCGCACAGATCAAAGAGGAATTTACATGGCACGGAAGCGTGAAGAGCAGGCGGAAGGCGGCGTTTCGCACGGCAGGGGCGATGCGCACGTCGTCCTCGCAGGCACATACACTAATGTGATTAAAGAGGACATGCAAGCAAGGAGCGCGGCATGAACACCGATGAGAAGCGACTTGCCGCCGTGACAAACGAGGTAGCGCTGATTGGCGATGACTTCATCAAATCTCGGATATTCACGATTCGCGGTGTTCAGGTGATGCTTGACCGTGACTTGGCGGCGCTTTATGGCGTGACCACGAAGCGTCTTAACGAACAGGTGAAGCGGAATATGGCGAGGTTTCCGACCTCGTTTCGCTTCTTGCTGTCAAAAGAAGAAATGGAAGAACTGGTCGCAAATTGCGACCGGTTGCAATCCATGAAACACTCATCTGCGCCAATGTCGGCATTTACGGAGCATGGGCTTATCATGCTGGCAAGTGTCCTGAAGAGCGCCGTTGCCATCTCTGTAAGCATACGGATAACAAACGCTTTTGTCGCTATGCGCAAAGCCCTGGCATCCGTGGCGCCGATTCTTTCGCGGCTTGATGTCGTGGAGCGGCGGCAGATTGCCGACCAGTCGCGCAACGAAGAGCGGTTCGACACGATTTTCCGGGCAATGGACGGCGGCGACTTCCCGCCGCAGAAGGTGTTTTTCGAGGGCAGGCACTATGATGCATATTCCTTCGCGAAGAAACTTGTGCGCAAGGCGGCAAAGAAGATCGTCCTTGTCGATGGCTATAGCGACGAGGTTACATTGGATGTTCTTTCGCAGAAGAAAGGCGGCGTTGAGGTTATTGTGGCAACCGCACAGAAGATGATTGACAAGCATTTGACGTCGGTCGCCGTAGAAAAGTTCAATAAGCAGAACCCGACGCTGAAGGTCAAGGCCGTCGGCACTTTCCATGACCGTTTTCTGATTCTGGACGACAAGGAGTTGTACCACTTCGGCGCATCGCTGAAAGACATTGGCCGCCAATACTGCGCAGTGTCGAAGATGGATGCGATGTTCATACCGTCGATTCTTGAGAGGTTATAAGGGAGGTTCGTTATGCTGGCCGCTCTACGCCGTTCAAAGCCGCGCGAGACTCGTCGGCCTTGAACTGCCCGAACACATCATTCTCGGTGCGCCGGAGGCGGCAGGCGGCTTCGGTTATGTCTCCATAACCGAAGCCGCGCAGGATTAGTCCTCGATCACTTTCTGCTTGATATCAGTTATCTTGAATTCAGGCGCCGAATCTTTGAGCTCGGTGTCGGGCGCGTTCTTTATGACCATAGTCACCTCGAAGCGCGTAGTCGCCATCTCGGGGAAAAACTTGTCGGCCTTGGCCAGAGCGACGGTATTGTTCTTGTCGTCCATGTAGTAGGCGAGGCAGTTCGTCTCGTAGTGCGTGAACTTGATGGTGACGTCGCCGGTCTTCTCGTCGATTCTTATGTCGTAATTGTCCCTCTCGTCGCGCGGCCCCGCGGCGATGTTGCCTTTGCACTCGTCAAGGTAGTAGCCGCAGTTGCGCGGCGGCGACTTGACGAGATCGGGATTGTTGCGCGTCGACAGGCCGGCGCCATCGGGATTGCCGGGGTTGCCGGGGTTTTCGGGCGACCCCGTGAAAGCGCCGTTGTTTATCGCGCCTGAAAGTCCGTCGGCCATGCCGCAGACGAAGGATACGAAGCGGCGCATCTGCACGTGCCGGTCGTCGAACTTCTCTTCGAGGAACTCGCAGTAGCCCTTGCGGAAATCGGTGTCGGCCAGCATGAACTGCTTGCCGCTCACGCCGTCGCGTAGAGGCTTCCCGTTGAAGGTGACGTAGCCCTTGTTGTATTCGCGTATCGCCTGCGGCATGAAGCCGGGCGCCAGCGTGCTGACGTTCGGCATGGCCGTCTTCATCGCTTTATCGAAGCTTGCCGCCATCACGTTCTTGAGGTCGGCCTTGACATCTTCGATTCTGTCCTCCTTGAAACCGAGCGCGAACGCCTTGGCCAGGCCAGGATGCTTCTCGAAGTGCGCGACGAGGTTTTCAATGCTCTTCGCGTCCCACTCGCTTTTCAACATGGTTTGGCCGAAGGCGCCATTAAGCCTGATCGCTTCTATCTCGCCCACGAATCTGCCGAGCAGCCTGGAGGCGGCCTCCTGGCCGGCCTGCTCCGCGATCACGGCTTTGAGGCGCGCTTTCTGGCTGTCGCTGAAGAGCACTTTGGATCTCTCGCCCTCGTCCCCGAGCTTCGCCGCCATCTGCTTGAACGCGTCCACGGCGTTGAACAGGTGCATGCCCAGATTGATATCAATCGAATCGTAGAACTGCCCGGGCAGCTTGAAGCCTCCTGCGCGCTCCGCTTCGCGGAACCGTTGCGCGAGTTTCGGCGCTTCGCGATCGGAGAAAGCGTGCTTGAACGCGTCATTGCCGCTGTCGCGCGCAATTGCAACGCACGTATGGTTGACGTGGTTCATCGCCGACATGACCTCTTGCATCAGTTCAGGGTTGCCGCCTGCGTTGCGATTCTTGAAGAGTACCGGACCGAGCCTGCTGAAGGCGCCGGTTACTTCATTCATCTTCTTGTTCCCGATGGTGCGCGCATAAAGATCCTCTTCGCTGTCGACGAGTCCGTCGTCGATGTCTTTGGCCGCCTTCTCGAAGTCCTTTATGGCGGCGTCGATCGTGGTCATCAGATCCTTGTACTCCGGGCACGACCCGCCGACCACCGTCTGCATGGCGAAAACGCTCTGGAACTGCTGCTTGGCGATCTTGAGCTGCTCGACCCGTATTCTCGCGATGGCGGCGAAATCCCTTGCGCCGCCGCCGGCCAACGCATGCCGGGTGTCTGCGATCAGATCGTTCTGCAGGCTCTTGAACTTTTCAAATTCCGCAAGCCCCTTCTTGAAGTCCGCGACGGACCCCGTATAGAGCGGACCGCACTTCAAGCAGGCATACGCCGCGCTCGACTTGTCCATGATCTCCAGAAGCGCCGACCTGAGCGGCATGCCCGTCGCCTTGGCCAGCAGGTTCGCGCCGATGTTGAGTTTTTTGAAGTCCTTCGCGTTGTGCCCTGCGTCCTCGGCCTTTTTCTTCAGCTCTCCTTCGAATCTGCCTGCCGCGAACGCGTCCTTCAACGTAAAGGAGCCGACCTTCAACTTCTCGATCGCGTTGTTGACGGCGATGATGCGCCGCGCGGTGAGCGGCTTGCCCTTGTTGTAATCGCCGAGCTTCATCACATTCTTCACGCTCGCGGGTATATTGTCCTCGCCGCCGAACATTTCGGCGACGGCCGCCTTGAACACCGCGCGGACTTCGTTGTTCACCGCCTTCAACTCGTCGCTGCGCGACAGCTTGCCGACATAATCGTTCCCCTGCTTCGGGGCTATCTTGCGTCCGGCGAGCGCATCGCCACCGTCGGCTTTGTCCGCACCCAGTGCGGCGATCGCCGTGGATTTTGCAGCGTTTGGGTTAGAATTCGCAAAGTTCACGAACGCGGCGAACTGCATGTTGGCTAGGTTGATCTGGCTCATTGTCTGCTCCTTTACTGCATGGTGTTGAAGTTGTTTCGCACAGAATACACGCACCCCCCTGCAAAGGTTACACCGTCCGTGCGGTGGAAAGAATACCATTTTTCGCGGAACTTGGCAAGGAGGGGATGAGGGGCGGGCGGGGCGGACAGGGGAGGGCCGACGAAGGGTCTGCCGGGGCGCGCTACAAAATACC
>DGVK01000128.1 GCA_002395905.1 Verrucomicrobia bacterium UBA4286
AACCGGCGTTCGAGAACTGGGCGGCCTTCGCCGCGAACTTCTTCACGCACATCAACCCATATACAGGCCGCAGCTACGCGGATGAACCTGCAATGCCTCTCGTCTCGCTGGTCAACGAGGGCGGTTTCTTCATGGGCTGGACGCGCGGCGTTCGCGACGACCCGCGCATTCTTGCGTCGTGGGGCGAGTGGCTGGAGAAGAAGCGCCATGCCGATCCGTCGTTCGCGCCAGAGGCCGACCCCGGCAGGCTCCCCGAGAATTTCTGGGACCGGAAGGAGAATCCTGCGGTGATCCAGTGGATGGGCGAGCTTGAAGCGAGAATGGTCGCCAGAATGAAAGCACGGCTGCGCGCGCTCGGCGTAAAGGCGCTCCTTACCAACGATAACTGCGGGCCGCATTTCGCGGCGCTCCAGCGCGCCACCGGCGATTATGACTACATAGACGACCATTTTTACGTCGATCATCCTAGTTTCCCGGAGAAGCCGTGGTCTTTGCCGAGCACATGCCCCAACAGAAATCCGCTCCTCGGCGACGGCCCTATAGCGCCGAGCGCACAGGCGTTCACGCGTATGGTCGACAAGCCGTTCACAATCACTGAATGGAACTTCTCCGGCCCGGGACGGTACCGTGGCGTGGGCGGGATTCTCACAGGCGCTATGGCGGCTCTTCAAGACTGGGACGGTTTGTGGCGATTCGCCTATTCTCACAGCCGCGACAGGCTTCGCGATGCTGATGTAAGAAGTCCGGGCTATTTCGATGTTTCCTCCGATCCGCTCGCGCAGGCCGGCGAACGCGCCTGTATGATGCTTTTCATGCGAGGCGACCTTGCGCCTTACTCCGCTGGCGTCGTGCTGTGGGATACTCCCGAAAGCGTCTCTACAACAGAAACCGCTTATCCGGGCGCACCGAAATGGCGCGATGTCGCATGGAAGATGAGAACCGGCTCGTGCCTCTCGCCGGAGGTGTCGGACAATATGCGCGTCATCAGACGCGAGGTGGCCGACGGCGATGAGCCATCCGGCGAAGGGACCGATTCTCTGCGGCTCGACCGCGAGCGCGGATCGTTCGTCATCGACACGCCGCGCACCAGCGGCGGATTCGCCGAAGAAGGGGCGGTCGTCGCCGGGAATCTGAGAGCGAAAATCTCCGGCGCGCCCGCTACGGTGTGGGTGCATTCGCTGGACGGTGCGGAAATCCCCCGGTCGCGGCGGCTTCTTCTTACGCATGTGACGGACGTCCAGGGCGAAGGGGCGAGATACTCCGACGACTCTATGACAACGACGCTCAAGTGGGGGACTCGCCCGCTTATGCGCAACGGAAGGGGGAAGGTCGCCGTGAAGCATGACGACGCGGAGCATTGCGTAGTATATGCGCTTGAGACGTCCGGCAGGCGTCTTGAGACGATTCCTGCCGAGGCGAAGGACGGCTGGCTCGTATTCACGGTCTCTGTCGCGGGTCCGCAAGGCGCGCGGATGCTTTACGAGATAGCCGTCACGAGATGATGTTCTGCCACAGGGCGGAAGGATTATGGTAAAATACCCACCTAAACAAAACAGAACCTGAACAGCTTATGAACAAAACCGAAAAACTGATATGTCTTGTCCTTGGCGGAGTGCTCGCATGGTATCTTTTCGTCGTGCAGCCGCGCGATGCGAAGGCTCGCGCAGAATACGCGCGGGCGCAGGCCGAGGCCGCGAGGCTGCAGGCGGCCTCCGAAGTGCAGACCGAGACGCCTGCCCGGGCGTCTGTCGTCGAACAGCAGACCGCCCCTGCCGCAGGAGCCGCAGTCGCGGCCGCGCGGACGCGCATCGATCCGTCCGTGCCGGAAGAAACCGTCGTTCTGGAGAACGACGAACTCAGGCTTGAACTCTCCACGTGGGGCGGCGTGGTAAAGAAAGCGACGCTCAAGAAGTACGCCCGCGGCAAAGGACCGGTTTCAGACGAGAACCCTGCTGTGGAGCTTGATTTCGGCGCTTCGCCTCTCGGCGAACTTGACGGAGTGGTCGGGCTTGCGCCTAACGCGGCGTATGAAGTGAAGGAGCGCTCTGCGGACAAAGTCGTCTTCGCGAACGCTCTTGCAACGCGAACCGTGACGCTCAAGCCCGACTACAAAGTGGTGTATTCCGAGCTCTTCGGCGATGTGGCGGACGAGGCGTCGCTGTCGCTCGGCGCGATGGCCATGGGGAGTTCCAAGAACGATCTGCTCTCGGTCGACAGCTGGGCGCTTGACGCAGGAAAGGGGAAAGAAGGAGTCCTCCATCACTGCGAGGGCGATTCGCCGCTCAAGGGATACCTTGTCGGGGGGCTCTCCGGCGGATGCAGCGGTTCGAAGAGCGCGGCGGGTCTCCCGGTGTCGGCGCACGTGCAGGTCGCGGGCGCTCAGCGCTGGGTCGCGGTGAAGAACCGCTTCTTCGTAACGGCCCTCGCCTCCACGACTGCGGCAAGCAGAGGCTTCGACGCCACGATATTGCGCGACACTTCCGCAACGACCTACAGACCTAAGAGCGTCGCCGCGCGCGCGCTTCTCTCGACGGGCGGCGCGAACGTGCTTGAGAGCGTCTTTTACATAGGCCCGAAGAAGCAGGCGCTTCTCTGGGATCTGGGAATGAAGGATGTTATGGAGTTCGGCATGTGGCGCTGGCTCTGCTATCCGCTGGTGTGGGTGCTCAACTTCTTCAATTCGATCATCCCCAACTACGGTGTGGCAATCATCCTGCTCACGATTCTCGTGCGCCTCCTCTTCTGGCCGCTTACCCACAAGTCCACGGTCGGAATGAAGAGGATGCAGGAGATACAGCCGCTCATGAAGGAGATTCAGGCGAAATACAAGGACAATCCCCAGCGCCTGCAGCAGGA
Organism: Verrucomicrobia bacterium UBA4286; assembly: GCA_002395905.1. GTDB lineage: Bacteria > Verrucomicrobiota > Kiritimatiellia > RFP12 > UBA1067 > UBA1067. Next base: position 2,857 of record DGVK01000128.1, read on the forward strand.
GACATGGGCGCTCTACCGCGACAAGAAGGTGAATCCGATGAGTTCCTGCCTGCCGATGCTCATACAGATTCCTGTGTTCATCGCGCTCTTTAACGTGCTTCGCTCGGCGGTCGAGCTGCGCTACGCGCCTTTCCTCTGGATAGGCGACCTTTCGGAGCCTGAGGCGCTCTTCGCCAGCTGGTTCCCGTTCGGCGGACTAAACCTGCTGCCGATACTGATGGCTGTTTCAACCGGTCTGCAGAGTGCATTCACGCCGTCCGCCGGCGACAGGAACCAGCAGCGCATGATGATGGTGTTCATGCCTGTAATGATGCTGGTCATGTTCTATTCGTTCCCGTCGGCGCTGTCGCTGTACTGGTTCCTGTCGAACCTCTTCTCGATCGTGCAGATGTGGCTTATCCGCCGGCAGACGGCGGAGAAGAAGGCCTGATGACGCAGACTCCTCAGACAGGGGATTTCCTCCTCAAGTGGCGCGGCGACACTCTCAAGGTGACGCTGCGCCTCGATTCTCCGCGCGCAGGGCGCGCGGCGTTCCGCACGAACATAGGTCACGCGCGCGTGCGACGGCGCGAGATAATCGCCGAAACAGAGCGCGGCGAGACTCCTCTCGCCAAGGCGTGGACCGATATACCTCTCGCCGAGACCGCGCCCGGCGTGTTCAGCGCAGAGATTCCGCTTGACGAGGTGGGGGTGTTCTCGGGCAAGGCATGCTTCTTTCCGGAAGGGTCGTCGGTTCCCGAGTGGCCGGACGGTGTTAACACCCATATAAAGGTTGAAAGCGCCGAGATAAGAAGCGGCAATTCCATCTACACGGTTTTCCCGCGGCAGTTCGGGTCGTTCCGTGAGGTTGCGAGGCGGCTCGACCTGATAATGGGAGAGATGGGTTTCGGCATTATCCAGACGCTGCCGCCTTTCCCTGTCCCGACGACATACGCTGTGATGGGCGAATACGGCTGTCCGTTCGCGGCGCTCGACTTTTACAGCGTCGATCCTGCGATGGCGGAGTTCGACGAGTTCGCAACTCCGCTCGACCAGTTCCGCGAGCTTATAGACGCGGTGCATTCCAGGCGCGGCCTTTTCTTCGTCGATCTTCCCGCCAACCACACCGGGTGGGCCTCGGCTCTGCAGACACATCATCCGGATTGGTTTCGCCGCGAGGCGGACGGTCGCTTCGCTTCGCCGGGCGCATGGGGGGTGAAGTGGGCCGATCTTGTGGAGCTCGACTACTCCAAGGCACAGCTTCGCGCGTACATGGCCGACGTGTTCCTGTTCTGGTGCCGCAACGGTGTCGACGGCTTCAGGTGCGACGCCGGCTACATGATCCCCGCGAAGACGTGGGAATATATCGTCGCGCGCGTTCGAGAGGAATATCCCGATACAGTCTTCATGCTTGAAGGGCTGGGCGGCGATCTCAAGGTCACCGACGCCCTGCTTGCCGAGGCTAATCTCGACTGGGCCTATTCCGAAGTTTTCCAGACCTACGACCGCGGCGCTTTCGAGTGGTATCTGCCGAGCGCCATCGCGCGCAGCGAGAAATACGGGACGCTCGTACATTTCGCCGAGACGCATGACAACGACCGCCTCGCAAAGAACGGCGAATGCTATGCGCGTCTCAGGGTGCAGCTCGCCGCGCTTCTCAGCTGGCAGGGGGCATGGGGAATCGCCAACGGCGTCGAATGGTATTGCACCGAGAAGATTGACGTGCACGGCAAGAACGATCTTTCCTGGGGGGCGCAGCGCAACATGGTGGGGCTTATCTCCCGCCTCAACGACATACTTGCGCGCTCGCCGTCGTTTTCGGGTGCGAGCCATCTGGCGGTCGTCACCGAAGGCGAGGGCAACACGCTCGCCGTCGCGAGGGACGGACTTCTGGTTGTGGCGAATCTCGACACTTCCGCGCCGGCCCGTGTGCAGTGGCGTCGCGGCGCGTTTGCCGCGCCCAAGGGCTACGATCTCGTTTCACGCAGAATCGTCGCCGCTGAAAACGGCGTCGCGCTGGCGCCTGGCGAGGTTATGTGCCTTTATCCTGTGACGAGCCTTTCCGCCGAACGAGACCTCATGACAGGCAGGGACCTCTGGGCCGCGCATCCGACGGAAGCTCCCTACGCGGCCGCCGGCGAGTGCAGATTCCACTGGTGCTTCCCGCGCGACTCGAAGCGCATCGTCTGCGTACCCGAAGACGAACGCGTGGAGGTCACTGCGCCGCACCACTTCAGAATGCGCATCATCGATCCTGCGACAGGGCGCACCCTGCGCGTCTGCCGCAGCGGTGAAGGTCATCGCGCGGAGTTCCTTACCCCTCACTACAAAGGAGACGGCACACGCTGCCGCGAGCTCGACTTCTTCATGATCGTCTACGCTCCAGGCAGGTCTCTTCGTGTGCATTCCAAACTGATGGTGCCGCCGCGCTCAAAGCAGGCGAAGGTCATGCTGACAATGGAGGGCGACGAAGTCCGCCGTTCGCCGCTCATGCGAACCGTCCTTTCGAACGGCGCGGGCGCGTCGGCGCAGGTGCGTCTGGGCTGGGGTCAGATAGCGAGCCAGTATGATTCGCTTTTCTCCGCGAACCCCAATCCCAACGTCCCGTCGGACCGTCTTGCGCTCTGGACGCGCACGCGCTGCTGGCTGCAGCGCGAGGGCTACACGCGCGAGCTCGACAGCCGCTGCCTGACGCGCTTCAGAGCCGATCCCGCCGGACGCTTCGCGCGGTGGGACTTCCATGTGCCGTGCGGCATGGGGCGTGATACGGCTTTCGCCTTCGAGCTTTCGCTTGCCGACGGTGTGAACGCGGCACGGCTCAAGGTAACGCGCTACAATGCCGGTGAAAACGACGTCGGCGACCAGGTGAGGCTTGTCTTCAGGCCGGATGTCGAGTGGAGAAGCTTCCATTCTACGACAAAGGCGTATGCCGGGGCGGAGACTCTTTTCCCGGCTTCGGTCAAACCGCTTGCGAAAGGGTGCGGCTTTTCATTCGCGCCTTACGATGCAAAGTTCACGCTGACCGTCGAAGGCGGCGTCTACCACCATGAGCCGCAGTGGAGCTACAATGTAAGCCATGCCGAAGAGGCCGCGCGCGGTCAGGACGGATCGGGCGATCTGTTCAGCCCGGGCTGGATATCTGCCGACCTTAAGCCGGGCGAGAACGTCACCATGACTGGCAGGCTTGGCGAAAAACGTGCGGACGAGACGTATCCGGCCGACGGCGTCGCGCCTGCGGCGGACGCTCCTGCGCCGGTCGAGACGCTGCCGATTGCGGAGGCTCTCAAGCAGGCGCTCTCGCTCTTCATCGTGAAGCGTGACGATCTCAAGACGGTCATTGCGGGCTATCCGTGGTTTCTTGACTGGGGGCGCGACACGTTTATCTTCATGCGGGGGATGATCGCCGCAGGCCTCATTGAGGATTCGACAAAGATACTCAAGGCATTCGCCGCGTTCGAGGAGCAGGGAACTCTGCCGAACATCATTTACGGCGAGACGGCGGGCAACCGCGACACGACCGATGCACAGCTGTGGTTCATCCGCTGCGTGCAGGAGGTTGAGGAGGCGCTTTCGGCGAGAAGCGTGCGCAGACGCGCCGGACAGATGTCCTTCGATTTCTCAGGCGGCGGTTCGCATGATGCCGACCTCGCCATGTTAAAGGCGACATGCGGGCGTATAGCAGACGCCTACGCGAGAGGAACGCCGAACGGCATTCACGTCGATTCTGATTCCGGCCTTGTGTGGAGTCCGAGCCACTTCACGTGGATGGATACCAACTATCCGGCGTGTACGCCGCGCGTCGGCTACCCCGTTGAAATACAGGCGCTGTGGATTTCGGCTCTGCGCTATCTCGGCCGTGAAGAAGCTGCGCAGCGCGCCAGGGCGTCGCTCATAAAATACTTCAAGGTCCCTTCGCCGGGCGCGGGCTACCGCGACTGCCTTGCCGCGCCGAACGGCGAAAGCGCGGCGGATGCGCTGCCGGAGGATACCGTCCGCCCGAACCAGCTGTTCCTGATAACGCTTGGCGTCGTTGACGACGCATCGATACTCGACGCGACCGAAGAACTCCTCGTGCCGGGCGGCGTCCGGTCGCTTAACTCCGGCCACGCGCTCTATCGCGGCGTCTACGAAGGCGACGAGGATACGAGCCGCAAGCCGGCCTATCATAACGGAACAGTGTGGGCGTGGCCTTTTCCGCTGTATGCGGAGGCGCTTGCGGCGACAGGGGAGCGTCCGTGCGAGACGGCGCTTCAGATGCTGGCGACCGCCGTTGAAAATCTCAACACGGGGTGCCTCTGCCATATGAGCGAGATCGCCGACGGCGACGCGCCTCATGCGCAGAAGGGCTGCACCGCCCAGGCGTGGAGCGTGAGCGAGCTTCTGCGCGTGTGGCTCAAGCTTTCACAGAAATGAAACGGCATCAACGGAAAGGAATGAAACGGAAATGAAGAAACTTGTATTTATGCTTTCACTTGCGGCGTCGCTCTGCCTCGTTGCCGTGGAGGAGACCGCATACGCCCCGATGAAGGAGGCGCTGGCGCCATACGTGGAAAGCGGCGAACTGCCGGGAGCGGTGAGCATACTGTTCAAGGACGGCCGTCGCGCGGTGACGTGTGTCGGCTACGCGGATGTCGCGGCGAAGCGCGCCATCACTGCGGACGACACCTATATGCAGTGTTCGCAGACAAAGGGCTTCTGCGGCGTCACGATAGCGAAACTCGTCGAGGAAGGGCGGTTGAATCTTGACGACCCTGTCTCGAAGTATCTGCCAGAATTCGAAACGCTGTGGATTGAAGGTCCGGCGACGAACGACATGCGCACCCTCATAAAGGCGAAAAACGTGCTTACGGTGCGCATGTGCCTCAACCACACTGGCGGCTTCCCGTTCGAGACAAGCG
>DGVK01000134.1 GCA_002395905.1 Verrucomicrobia bacterium UBA4286
CACATCTGGGAAGACCACTTCTATCCCGAGATAATCGACCCGGAAACCCTTGAACCGCTTCCCGACGGCGAGGTCGGCGAGCTCGTCTTCACGACCATTTCCCGCACAGGCACGCCGATGATACGCTACCGCACTCGCGACCTCACGCGCCTGCACACCGAGCGGTGCGCCTGCGGGCGGACGATGCGCGTGATGGACCGCATCTCGGCGCGCAGCGACGACATGCTCATCATACACGGCGTGAACGTCTTCCCCGGACAGATCGAGGCCGGCCTGCTGCGCGTGCCCGAAGTCGCGCCGCACTATCAGATAATTCTTTCGTCGACCGACACGCTCGATCTCTTCGAGATCAAGGTGGAGGTCAATGCCGACGCGTTCTCCGACTCTGTAAGGAAGATGGAGGACCTGCGCAAGCGCGTCTTCGACGCAGTGAAGTCCATCATCGGCCTTTCGGCCAGGATCATTCTCGTCGAGCCCGGCTCACTGCCGCGCAGCGAGGGCAAGATCAAGCGCGTGATCGACAACCGCAAAAAGTAGGAGCGCGGAGGCAGAGTATGAAGAACTTCTTCAAGGGAGTGAGGCGGCATATCGGCAGGCTCGACGCGGGCCAGCTGAGGGAGCAGTACAACCTCGTGGCCGACGAAGCCGAGTTCTTCGACCTCATACTGTCCACTATCGACCGCGGCATCCTCGTGCTGGACGACCGGGGCGAAGTGAAGTTCGAGAACGCGGCGGTGAAATCGCTCGTCGGCATGGACGGGGCGCAGGCGGTCGAGGCGCTGGCCCTGCCGCTCGGCAAGGCGTCCAGGCGGGAGATGTCGACGACTTATCCCGAAAGCAGGTTTCTAGAGGTGCAGACGTTTCCGATGAAGGAAGGCACGCTCGTGCAGATACGCGACACGACCGCCGAGAGGAAGCGGTCCGAAGAGGAGCTGCGCGTGGGCGCGACGCAGGCGGTGAGGGATCTCGCCGCCGGCGTCGCGCATGAAATAGGAAATCCGCTGAACGCCATCGCGCTCAATCTGCAGCTTCTGCAACGCCGGCTCAAGGGAGACGAGACCGTGGCGGAATGCCTCCACCAGGTTTCAAGGCTGGACGGCATTATACGCGGATTTCTTTCGGCGCTGAGGCCGTCCAAACCGAACCTCGTCGCAGGATCGGTAGCCGATCCTCTCGCGGCCTGTCTCAAAACGCTCAAGCAGCAGTTCGAGGACAGGCGCATTTCGGTGACGCTGGATGTTCCAGGCGTTCTGCCGGGCGTCGCCGTGGATAAAGCGCAGATGGAGCAGGTGTTCTTCAACCTCCTGAAGAACTCGCTAGAGGCTATGAGAGACGGCGGGAAGATTGAAATCGCAGTAGGGTCGGACGACAGCGATGTGGCTGTCACCGTGAAGGATTCCGGAGAGGGCATGACAAAGGAGCAGCTCGCCCACCTCTTCGAGCCCTACCGGACAACCAAGACGGGCGGCACAGGTCTCGGGCTCATGGTTACGGCGCGAATCGTGCGCGACCACGGCGGGACTATCGCCGCGGAGTCCGCGCCGGGCGAAGGGACGACCTTCACGGTAAAGCTGCCGAGAATCGAGAAACGCATACGCGAACTGAAATAGAAGCGAGATGTCTAAGCGCAAAATACTCATAGTTGACGACGAGCGGCCGACGCGCGAAGCGATGGCCAGGGTTCTTTCGGACAAATACGAATGCCTGCAGGCGGCCGACGCCGAGCAGGCCATGAAGACCGTCGAATCCGTGGCGGATCTCGCGCTGATGATATCCGACGTGCGCATGCCCGGCGAAGACGGCGTGTCGCTCGTCAAACGCGCAAAGGCGGCGAACCCCTCTCTCGCCTGCATCCTGCTCACCGCTTATGGAACTGTCGACCTCGCGGTCGAGGCGATGAAGGACGGCGCCGACGACTTTCTGACCAAACCCATCACAGATCTCGACCAGCTGGAACTGCGGGTCGCCAACGCCATAAAGACGGCCGGGCTCGAGCAGGAAGTCGCCTCTCTCAAGGAGAAACTTACAGGCGAGCTGGAGAGCTTCACCGGCAAGTCCCCCGCGATGGAGCGCGTCTACCAGACCATACGCAAGGTAGCGCCGACCAACGCGACGGTGCTCATCGAAGGGCCCAGCGGTTCAGGCAAAGAACTCGCGGCCCGTGCCATCCACAATCTTTCGCGCCGCGCCAAGGGACCGTTCATCGCGCTGGAATGCTCGGCTTTCGAGGGCGAACTTTTGAAGTCTGAGCTTTTCGGATATGTGGCGGGGACTTTCACCGGCGCTTTGAAGGAGGGCAAGGCCGGCTGCTTCGAGGCGGCCGACGGAGGGACGCTGTTTCTGGACGAGATCGGCGAAATCGACATGGCTACTCAGATCGCCCTTCTCAGGACGCTTGAGACGCGCAAGGTTCGCAGGCTGGGCGACGCCATGGAGCGGCCGGTGGACTTTCGCCTCGTGGCGGCGACAAACCGCGACCTCGCAAAGATGGTGAAGGAGGGGTCCTTCCGAGAAGACCTTTACTACCGTCTCAATGTGATCGACCTCAAGACGCCTGCGCTCAAAGACCACAAAGAGGACATTGCCCTTCTGGTATCAAGATTCCTGAAAGAGTTCTCGGCGCAGAACGGCGGGGCCGTCACAGGGATAGACGCGCGTGCCATGAAGGCGCTTGAGGACTATTCATGGCCGGGGAACGTGCGCCAGCTCAGAAACGCCGTTGAGAAGATGGTGGTTCTTTCATCCGGCGGAAAACTCACGCTGGACGACGTGCCTGTCGAGATTCTGAACGACCAGAACCGGCCAGAAGCGGCCCCCGCGCCGGCGCAGTCGCTGGCCGACGCCGAGCGCGACAGGATTCTCGAAGTTCTGGCGTCCGTCGGCGGCAACAAGACAAAGGCGGCGGAGATTCTCGGCATCTCGCGCCGCACGATCCTCCGCAAAATGACCGAATGGGGGCTTAAGTGACGCCGCAGTTCCCGACAGAATCGCTTACGACGCGCAGTCTGATTCTGCGCATCCCCGGTCTGAAGCTGATTGAGAAGATCGGCGAAGGCGGGATGTCGACAGTATGGAAGGCGTGGGACGTCGCGGGGCAGCGGCTCGTGGCTGTCAAGATTCTCAACCGGGAGTTCTCCGCGAGCGGCGAGGACGTAAGGGCGTTCCGCGAAGAGGAGCGCCTCATGGAGGAGATCCACCACCCCAACATAGTCGAGGCCTACGACTTTAACAACGGTAACGGCAACTGGTTTTTCATGATGGAGTATGTCGACGGCTACACCTTCGCCAGCCTTCTGCAGAGGCACGGCTGCGTTGCAGAGCCCGACTGCATTCTTATATGCGAGTCTGTCGCGGCTGCGCTCGACTACGCCTGGAACGATCACGGCCTGGTCCACTGCGACATCAAACCCGAGAACATAATGATCAACTCGCAAGGCGTGGTAAAGCTCACCGATCTCGGCATAAGCCACCGTTTCGAGTTCCGCGAGAACGGCCGGCAGGACGTTCCCGATCATGTAACGGGAACGCCGGCCTACATCTCGCCGGAACAGGTCTACGGCGATGTTGAGCTGGACTGCCGCACAGATATCTATTCCCTCGGCGCAACGCTCTACCATCTCGCGACGGGGAGGGTTCTCTTCCCGTCGCTCGGCGCCGACGACTCCATGCGTGCGCAATGCGATGACGGGACGCAGGCGTCAGACCCACGCGAAATCAAGCCCGAAATAAGCGAAGGATTCGCCCAGCTTCTAGAGGCCATGCTCGTAAAGAACCGCGACGACCGCATACAGTCGTGGAAAGACGTGTTTGAGATGTGCAAGCTCGTCGAGAGAGGCGCGGCTTTCAAGCCGCGCGAGACAGAGGGTGTGTCGTCGATACGCCTCGCCTACGGAACACGCGGATAAAGACCCCCTTCCGGCCCTGAAGCCAGACGGGAATTCAGCCGTCGAAGATGACGGACCAGGGGCCTCGCTCGCGCCACATCGTCCAGACCGCCTCGATCTCCGGCGCGACGTAAAGCGGCGTCGCCTGGTGGCGGAACCACGTGTCCTGGCGCTTCGCAAGCTGGCAGGTGCGCGTCAAAATCTTCGCCGCGTCGTCGCCTTCTCTGTAGCCTATCGCCAGAGAGGCCGTTCGCGACCATACTGGATAACGTTCGTGCAGACGGCGCTTTTCCTCCTCCAGACCGCTCATGAACATTCCGTCGAGCCTCTCGCGAATGCGCTCGCGCACGAGTGCACGGTCTATCTTGATCACGGGATACTCCGGCGGCGGACAGGTCCATCTGCGGTCCAACCCCCTGAGCAGCGCCGAGAAATAGAGTCCTGTCCCGCCGACGATCACTATCGGAACACCGGCAGGAACATCGCGCGCCCATTCTGCGGCGGCGCGAAGCCATGCGCCCGACGAAAACTCCTCGGCAGGAGTGACTATATCCACGCCGCCCATGTGAAACTCCGCGATCTCCTCCGGCGGGGGCTTGGCGGTTCCAACATCCATGCCTTTATAGACCAGCATGGAATCGGCGCTCAATATCCATGCGCCGAGCCGCCGCGCCAGCACTGCGGCGATCGCGCTTTTGCCGCTGGCGGTGGGCCCTGCCAGAAGATAGGCGTCACGCGTCATTTCGCGGCGGACAGCTTCTTCCTGCGGTCGAGAAAGCTCTCAAGAACAAGCAAACCCGCCGCGATACATATGCAGGTGTCGGCGAGATTGAAGCAAGGGAAATGGCTCGCGCCCCAGTGGAAGTCGAACATATCGACGACATATCCCCTGAAGATGCGGTCGATCACATTACCGATTATCCCAGCGTAAAGAAGGCACGGCGCGACCCACGCGTCGCCGAAAACCGCACGGCGCTTCCATATGAGAAACGCCAGCGCCGCCAGACCGAACGCCGCAAGCGGCCAAACCGCTCCCTGGAACATCCCCCATGCGCAGCCGCGGTTCTCGACATACGCCAGGTCAAAGAACCCCGGTATCACAGAAACCGCCGCAGACCCTTTTAAAAGACCCGCGGCGAGTTCCTTGGAAACCGCGTCGGCGAGACACAGATTCGCGACGACGGCAAATGTCACGAAGAATCGCCTCATTGGCGACTGCCGCGCTCCATTTCGTTCTGACACTCCATGCATGTCTGCACGAACGGCTGGTTCACGAGACGCGGCTTGCGGATAAGCTGGCCGCAGACAGTGCACACGCCGTAGGTTCCGTCGTCGATGCGATGGAGCGCCTCCTCGATCTGCTGGATGGTACGGTTGATCGTCCCCATCTGGCCGAGCGCCTGAAGACGCAGGGTCTGGTTGGTGCCGTCCCCGCCGTCGGCCTCGTGGTCGTCGGACTCGTTGAAGCCGGTCGCCTTCATCGCGTTCACGCCCGAAAGAGCCTTTTCACGCTCGATGAGAAGCCGCCTGCGGAAGTCCTTCAAATCGCTCTCCGGGAACTTTTCGGTCTCCTGCCCCTTCTCGCGCGTCGTCGGGCGGCGCGAAAGCTTTATCGTAGAAACCTCCTCGTTCTTTTCCACGGTCGCGGCGGCCGCGGCGCGTTTCATCTCCTCGGCGATCGACATGGCGAATGCGACAGCCTTGGCCGTGTCGATTTCCGGCGCGGGCTGAAGCACCTGCTTCGAGATGACAGGCGCCTTGCGGATGATTCGCGGCGGCACACGGTTGGGAATCTTCTTCTCAACCGGAGCCTGCACAGGCGCAGCGACCTTGGCCGCCGGTTTCTTAGCCTCCGCGGTCTTCTTCACCGCAGTCTTCTTCGCCGGCGTCTTGGCCGCCGGTTTCTTGGCGGCGGGTTTCTTTGCGGACGTCTTCTTGGTGGTCTTCTTCTCTGCCATTGCGCTCCTCCTTTCGAATTCGCGTTACATTATATCATATCTGCATTCCGGGCGGAAGCTTCATCCAGTCGCGGATGTTGTCCGGCAGCGGCTTGATCTGCACGATGCGCGCGAACTGCGTCGCACCGTCCGTTCCGGGAAGCTCGAACTCGTCGCCAGCCTTCTTGCCGAGCATGTTCTGCGCAAGACGCGCCTTGGACGAGAGAATCCCGAGCGCGGGATCGTTGTCCCATTCGCCGAGCACGTGGTAGACGTGCTCGCCGTCGGGCGACGCGACCACTACGCTCACGCCCGGCATGACCTCTTCGACCGACGCGTCTGAGAAGTCGCTCGGCTTTACAACCTCGAGATCGGCCTGCATGAGCGTCTGCTTCTGCATGAGCGCGCGCTGTTCGTCCTTGGCATACTGGTACTCGGCGTTTTCGCTGAGATCGCCGTAGCTCTTGGCCTCCTCGATCTTGCGGACGTTCGCGGGCATCTCCTCGTTGATGAGTTTGAGATATTCCGCCTTCTTCACCGCAAAGCTGCGGTAGCTCGTAATGCGCGCATACTCCTTCTTCTTCTCGGCCTTCATGACATGCGCCTCGAGCGCGGGGACGATTCGCGTCATCCGCACGACGATCGTGTGGTGGGTAGAGGGGTCCCATGCGATCGACGCCTGGAAACGCTCGAAGAACAGAGCCTGATCGCCCTCGTCGAGCCACGCGTAGACCTTCTCGAGCCACTTGGTGTCGGCGAAAAGGCGGCGCACGATGTTCTGCATCTTGAGAGTTTCGCCGCCCTGACGACCCTCGCCGAGAGCGATGGCGTGGGTGAGGATCGTAATGAGCGACGGCAGCTCGGTCCAGTCGCGGAACTGCTCATACTTGCCGACGATGAGCGTCGTAAGCGTCGCAGGCGCCTTGGGCTGCTTCATCAGTTCGGCGACGGCCTCGCGGCATGCGGTCTCGCCGCCGAACTGCGAAACCACTTCGGCGACGGCCGTGAAGCACAGATCGGGCAGAGCCTTGCAAAGACGGGCCTTGGCGTCGGCGTCCACGGCGAGGAACGAGATCATCGCGCCGACTTCGCGCGCGGGAAGAGTCGATGCGGCCTTGACGAAGCGCTTGCGCTCCCAGAGGTAGTCGCGCATCTCGGCGGCCGGCGGATGAGAGAAGCCGAGATCGCGCACGAGACAGGCGATACGCGCGAAAAGCGCGTCATCGACCTTTCGCGCGGCCGTTGACGCGAACACGAGGCGTTCTTCGATCTTCGACTTTGCCGCATCGTCGGCCGTAGCGAACTTGCCCTGAGCCACGTATTCGCGCACGGCGGCGAGAATGAGCTTGGGGTCGGTCTCGTGCGAGAAAGCTGTAAGCCATCCGTCGCCGTAGTCCTCGGCCGACTCCCTGAGAGAGATCGGGTCGTTGCGCTTGGCCGGTATCGTCACGAGCGCGTCGTGGCGCAGTTCGGAGCGCGCCTTCTCCCAGAACTCCTTCCAGTTGACCGATTTCACAAAGCCGTTAGAGACGCAGACGTTCTCGAGCTTCACAACCGGCATGTCGCCGTAGCTCTTGAGCACGCACTTCACGAAGTCGCCCGGTTTCTCGCGCAGCATCTTCTCGAAGGCATCGGGGTCGCTATGGCGCAAGACGAGAATGTGGTTCTCGGGCGCGCGCTCGAGCATGTCGGCCGCGGCGGCGTAGGTGAACTGGTGGCCCTTGCGCGTTTTGAAATCGACTGTTATGCGGCGGTAGAAGTAGTCCACGCGCTTTACCGTCCCGAGCCCCCAGGTATCGTTGAGAACCAGCGCACCCTGCTGGAACGAGATGAGCTTCTCAAGCCGAAGGAGCGATTCATCAAGCGGACGCGTACCGAACTCGACCCCGTCCAAAAAAGAAAGAAGAAGCCGATCCTTCGTCGTCTTCTTCAATTCATCCCTTATGCCGTCGGCCCGCATCTGCTTCGCGAGCTCCGCACGGTTCGCCTTGACGAGGGCGAATGCACCCTCGAAGTCCTGTTTCTCGGCGCACTCGCCAAGCTGGCTCAACGCCGCCTTCGTATCTGCCATGTTGATCTTTCTCCTGTCGTTGTGAAATCGTTGGAGGCAAATTATACCATAACCGCCGACGCCGCGCAACGCACAGGGGCGCGCGCGGCGGGCGTCCTTTACGGAACGGGAACTTCGGCGAGGATGCGGTCGATGATCTGATCGCTCGTCACATCCTCGGCCTCGGCCTCGTAGGTAAGGAGAACCCTGTGCCTGAGAACGTCATGAACCACCTCCTTCACATCCTGCGGCGTAGCGTAGGCGCGGCCGTGCATCAGGGCGTTGCCGCGCGCGGCGAGATTCAGCGCGAGCGTCGCGCGCGGGCTCGCGCCGTTCTGGATGTATTCGTTCCTCTCACGCGTCTTGAATACGATGTCAAGGATGTAGTCGCCAACCTTTTCGTCACAGTACACCTCCTTGAGCGCCGCGCGCAGCGCCTCGATGTCCTCCTTCGTGCATACCGCCTGCGCCTCGGGCGCGGCGGCGCTTTCGGCGAAGCGCTGCATTATGCGCCGTTCGTCGGTCTTCGACGGCGTCTCGACGAGGCATTTGAACATGAAGCGGTCCACCTGCGCCTCGGGCAGAGCATACGTCCCTTCCTGCTCCAGCGGATTCTGGGTCGCAAGCACGAGGAACGGGCTCGGCAGACGATAGGTCTCGTCGCCGATTGTAACCTGCCGCTCCTGCATCGACTCCAGCAGCGCCGATTGAACCTTCGCAGGCGCGCGGTTGATCTCGTCGGCCAGGAGCAGGTTCGTGAAGACGGGTCCTTTCTTCGGCGTGAACTCGCCGGTCTTGGGCGAGTAGACCAGCGTGCCGACGACATCGGCCGGCAGAAGATCGGGCGTGAACGATATGCGCCGGAACTCCAGCCCGAGCGCTTTTGCGAGCGTATTGACCGAAAGCGTCTTCGCAAGCCCCGGAACGCCTTCAAGCAGTATGTGCCCGCCCGTAGCCATCGCCAGTATGAGCCGGTCGACAAGCTTCTCCTGCCCGACGATCACCTTCGCGACCTCGGCGCGTATTCTTTCCACCAGTTCGCCCTGCCGGGCGATTCTCTCAGTTGCCTGCTTCAGGTCCATTGTGATTTTCTCCTTCTTTGATCTGTTTGCGCACCAGTTCTTTCACGGCATTCCATTTTACCATTTTCAGCCGCATTAGTGCATCCGAAATCTTCATCCGCGCGACGTCGGCCGCCGGGCCGCCGTCGGCCGGCATCGCCCCGCGCCGGCGTGTGAGGCAGTCTCCCCACAGCAGGCGCACGTATTCCTGCGCGATCTGGACCGGCGTGAGCGAGCTGGAGTTCGAACGTCCGGCCTCCAGCATGATCTCGTCGAACCACGCCCTTTCGCGAGGGTCGAGCGAATCTGCGAAAGCCGCGATTGCGTCCTCGCCGCTCGCCAGGCCTGCGCGCCACGTCTCGACGAAACGCCATGTGAAAGCGTGGGCAAACACCTCGCGCGGCAGGAACTCGCCGACTGTCGCGTCCACGCCTGAATCGTTTTCGTTCGCCAGCAGAAACGCCGCGAACGACATCTCGCGCGCAGGCGGCGGCTCGACGGCGGCGGCGCTTTCGCCGACGCATGAGGCCGCCTCCTCCACGGGAACGTCCGCCGCGCCGTCATGTGTCGCGCCCGCCGCGCGCCTCGGGACGCGCTTCGGCATGGCGCGGATTTTTTCCAGCTCCTCGTTGACCGCCGCGACAGGCAGGCCGAGAAGCCTCGCCGCCTCGTCCGCAAGGCTCGCGCGCAGTATCGCGCTCGGACAGGACGATATGGTCGAAAGGACTGCCGTCGAGACGCGCTTGACGGCGTCGATTGATTTCGGGTTGGCCTCTTTCGCGCGGTCGACGCGGCACTGGAAGGACACTATCGACTCGGCGCCGTCGAGAAGCGCTTGAAAGGCCTGCGCGCCCTTGGTGCGCAGGAACGAGTCGGGGTCGTCGCCGCCCGGCAGCGACACCACTCTTACAGGCATCTCCGCGGCGAGCAGCATTGCCGCGGTCTTCACAGTCGCCTTGTGTCCGGCCGCATCGTCGTCAAACACGAGCACGGCCGCATCGGCCACGCGCCCGAGCATCTTCGCGTGGCTCTCGGTAAAAGCCGTGCCCTGCGAGGCCACTGCGACCGGGAAACCGCTTATGTGAAGGCGTATCGTGTCTATCTGGCCCTCGCAGACGATGGCCTCGCGATGGGGCGAGCGAGCTATCTCGCCGGCGGCGCGGTCGAAGCCGAAGAGGATGTTGGACTTCTTGAAAATCGCCGTCTCGGGGGAGTTGACATATTTCCCGGAGTTCTTGTTCTCCACAATCTGCCGGCCCGAGAAGGCGACGACGCGCCCCTGCCTGTCCTTTATGGAGAACATGATCCGCCCGCCGAAACGGTGGTACCCTTTGTCGCCGGGGGCTTTCGGCCCTATTATAACGCCGGCCGCCTCCAGTTCGGCGGCCGTGTAGCCATACTTGCCGGCCCACTTGAGAATGGGCGACACCCCGTTCGGCGCATATCCTATAAGAAAATCGTCCTGCACCTTCCCGTCCAGGTCGCGGCGGGCGAGATATTCGCGGGCCGGCGCCGCCTCGGCCATCCTGCCGAGGCAGCGGTGGTAGAACTGCGCAAGCTCGGCCATGAGCGCCAGAAGCCGCTTGCGCAGACCCGCCTCGGGATCTTCGCGCTCCTCGATCTTCACGCCGCACTGCGAGGCCAGCTTCTTCACCGCCTCGATGAAGCCGAGCCCCTCGTATTTCATCACGAACTTTATCGCGTCGCCCGATTCACCGCAGCCGAAGCAGTGGTAGAAAC
>DGVK01000062.1:0-44796 GCA_002395905.1 Verrucomicrobia bacterium UBA4286
AAGAGGTTGAGTGTCCATCCGCAGAGGACGAAATACGCGAACAGGTAGACGGCGAAAAGTGCGAGGAGCTTTCCAGTCATCACCTTCTTGAGCATGATGAACTCGGGGACGGACGCCGTTGCCGTGGAAAGCATGAACGCGAATGCCGTGCCGACGGGCAGACCCTTGTTTATGAGTTCCCCCGTGATGGGGATGACAGACGTCACGTTTGCGTATGTAGGTATGCCGATCACGACGGCAAGGGGAACCGTCCACCACTGCCCTCCGCCAAGGTGTGACGCAATGAAGCCGTCCGGCACGAAGCCGTGCAATCCCGCCCCCAGCGCGATGCCGACAAGCACCCAAAGCCATATTCGTTTGAAGATGCCGCGAGTCTCGGCTACGGCGAACGAAATGCGGTCGCGGAATGTGAGGCGGACGGAGGCGGCACAACCTTTCCCCGCGCACGAGCATTTGCAGGGCGCGGTCGGCGGCTCGCACACGGACAGGAACCTGTCGGCGCGGATTGCGTCAAAGAACATGCCACCCACGATGCCGGAGAGAAGCCCGAGACCGACATAGAGCGAGGTGAGTCCCCATCCCAGAGCCCCTGCGAACATCGCGACAGCCGCCTCATTCACCGACGGCGACGTGATGAGAAACGCCATCGTGATGCCGAGCGGAATCCGCGCCGTTGTGAAACCAAGGAAGAGTGGTATCGAAGAGCAGGAACAGAACGGCGTCACCGCGCCGAGCACCGCCGCGAGGATGTAGCAGACCAGACGACTCCTCCCGGAGAGAAACGTACGGATGCGGTTTGTGTCCAACCCCGCCCGCAGGAAGCCGATGACGAATATCATCGTGGCGAGCAGCGCAAAAATCTTGGACGTGTCCTCGATGAAGAAGTGTACGGCGTCCGCGAGTTTCGTCTCGGAGGCAAGGCCGAGAACGTTGTAGGTTAGCCAGTCGGCTAAATGAGTGAATGCTTCGAGCATTTTGATTGTCCTTTCATGTTGTTGTTTAGTTGGTTTGCTAAATGAACGACTCAAAAAGAAGCGTCTACCGCTTCCTGGTCTTCAAGCACTCCAGCATTGTCGCCACGCACGGACAGGACAGCCGGTAGTAGATCAATTTCCCGCGCCGCTCGTCGACGACCACACCCGCGGCCTTCAGGACGGAAAGGTGTCGGCTGATGGTCGGGAACTCATCGCCAACAGCCTCGACGAACTCGCACACGCAATGTTCGCCGTCGGCAAGCTGCTCGACTATCCACAGGCGCGTCGGGTGTCCGAGCGCCTTGAAGAACGCCGCATTGGGCTCTATCGCTTCTCTGTCGTATCTTTTCATCTGGTGTGCCTCAAAACATTTAGCATTGTAGCAAAATGACGCCCGTCAGTCAATAGGGGCGTGGGAAATTATATTGTGCAGCTGCGTAATCTAAAGTGACACTTGCGTACGGGCATGTCGATGGTATCTACATTCCTGGAGTTTACCCATTTTTTGAGTGCGGAAATGCACGGCACCCGCATGGATAAAGGCTGAAGTGCGTTTCGGGATGTGGTTTTCGGCGTTTCGCGTCTGAAGCCGGGAGAGCGGGAAGACCAGAGCTTCAGCGCGAGCGGCACGGTCTTGCGTCCGCCCGGGCGACAGGCCGCGACCATGCAGCCGTGGTATCCGTTCACGAGGACGTCCCGGCCCTCCTTCGACGAACGGCTCGCGTCCCTGACGCGGGTGACGAACTCCATCTTGTACGAGAACTCCTTGCGGATCTCCGTCGGGTCGACGAGAAGGTGGGTGTCGCCCGAGGCCTGTATTCCGTAGATACACTCCTCTACGAACTTCCTCGACGGTTTCGAAAAATGGGTAAACTCCAGCGCGCGGGCGCGCTTGCACGGCAGAGGATGATTTGATACAATCACTTCTATGAACAGACGTGACTTTCTAAAATGCGCGGCTTCTGCGCCGCTCTTCGCCGCGA
Organism: Verrucomicrobia bacterium UBA4286; assembly: GCA_002395905.1. Classification (GTDB taxonomy): domain Bacteria; phylum Verrucomicrobiota; class Kiritimatiellia; order RFP12; family UBA1067; genus UBA1067. The sequence continues at coordinate 1,958 of DGVK01000062.1, forward strand.
CCCTCCCCGCAGCTGCAGGCCCGGCCTCTCTCACGGGCGAGGCGCAGACCGACGGCGGCTCCCATCCACTCGCAGGCTCGACGCTCCCGAAATGGAACCCGGGCGAGTTCCAGATCCACTTCATTTACACAGGCGTAGCCGAAAGCCAGCTCTGGATCATGCCCGACGGCACGACGATGCTCATCGACTGCGGCGACCACCCGGCGTGGACTCGCGGGAAAAAGGCGGTATGGATTCTGCCGAACGGCAAGCGCACTTCCGCCGAATGGATCGCGCGCTACGTGGCGCGCGTCAACCCCGCAGGGACGACGGTCGACTATCTCATGCTCTCGCACCACCACGCGGACCATGCGGGCATGGAAGGATGGGGCGCGGGAACCCGCGAATGGAACGACGAAAAACTTTCCGTGAGCGGCTTCCTGCAGGCGGCCGACACTCTCAAGTTCAAGGTCGCGTTCGACCGCGGCTGGCCGAACTTCGACGAGCCGATCCCGAACGAACTGTGCGACAAGACGTCGTATACGCACATACGCAAGGCTCTCGCATATCTCGCGCAGCGCGACGGCACGGAACTTCGCAGGTTCGAGGTCGGGGCGGTGAACCAGGTGGCGATGGTCAACAACGCTTCCGCCGCGCCCGGTTTCACAGTCGTGAACATAACGGGCAACGGCAGAATCCTCTGCCGGGGCGGCGGTGTGCGCGACCTTTACGCACACGCCCGCAACGCGAAATGGCTCAACGAGAACGCCATGAGCCTCGGCCTCGCAGTGAAGTACGGCGCGTTCAAATACTATACGGCGGGCGACTTCTACGACACGCCGAAACTCCCCGACGGGCGGCGCATGAACATCGAAGAGGAGCTCGCCGCCGAGCTGGGCCCGGTAGACGTGGCGAAAGTGAACCATCACGGCCACCATTCTATGTCCGCCAGACTCGTCGCCACTCTCCGCGCGCGCGTCTGGACGGCGTGCACGTGGGACCAGCTTCACATGACGGCCGACACGCTCGCGCGCCTTTCGGACCGCGAGAGCTATCCCGGGCCGCGCCTTGTCGCGCCGGGCGTTTTCCCGCCGCAGCGGCGCCTTGAGGACGCGGGAAAGCCGTTCATGGCCGACATCGCGCCCGAGTCGTTCGCGGCCGGGCACGTGGTGGTGACCGTCGCGCCCGGCGGCGCTTCATACAACGTCGCCTATGTCACGGCGGACGACGAATCGATGAAGGTCACCGGCGCCTACGATTTCGCCGCGCGCGGCTGAAGGCCGCGCGCGGGAGGGCGCAGGTCAACCAAGCCGCATCGCGCCGTTTTCGGCTGTGGCCTTTATCGTCGAGCCGGGCGGGTATTTCCCCGCGACTATCGCGCGCGCTATCGGCGTTTCAAGGTCGCGCTGGAGCGCACGCTTCACGGGGCGTGCGCCGTAGGCCGGGTCGTAGCCGTCGCGCACAAGGAGTTCCAGCGCCTTGTCGTCGACATCGAGCGAAAGCTCCTGGTCGGCCAGCCGCTTCGAGAAGTCCTTCAGCTGCAGCTTCACGATCTCGCGTATCTGGGCCTCGGTCAAGGAATCGAACTCCAGAATCTCGTCGAGCCTGTTGAGGAACTCGGGGCGGAACAGGTCCTTGAGCGTGGCGCGCGGCGCGTTGGAGGTCATGATTATGACGGTGTTCTTGAAGGAGACGGTTCGCCCGTGGCTGTCGGTCAAACGTCCGTCGTCCATCACCTGCAGAAGCAGGTTGAACACGTCGGGGTGGGCCTTCTCGATCTCATCGAGAAGAACGACCGAGAACTGTTTGCGGCGCACGGCCTCCGTAAGCTGGCCGCCGTCCTCGAAGCCGACATATCCGGGCGGCGCGCCGACAAGACGCGAGACGGCGAACTTTTCCATGTACTCCGACATGTCGAGCCTTACCATCGCGTTCTCGTCGTCGAACAGTTCCTGCGCGAGCGCCTTGGCGAGCTCGGTCTTGCCGACGCCCGTCGGCCCGAGGAACAGGAACGCGCCTATCGGCCGCTGACGGTTCTTTATGCCGGCGCGGGACCGCAGGACGGCGTCGGCCACGGCGTCGACGGCCTTGTCCTGGCCTATGACGCGCTCGTGCAGGATGTCGCCCAGACGCATGAGTTTTTCGCGCTCGCCTTCGAGCAGCTTGGTGACGGGGATCCCGCTCCAGCGCGAGACGACTTCCGCAATCTCGTCCGCCGTGACCTCTTCGCGAAGCATGGCGTCGGCGCCGCGCCGCACCATGTCGTCCTCGTGGGTCTTGAGGACCTTCTCCAGCTCGGGTATCTCGCCGTACTGCAGACGCGACGCCTCGTTGTAGTCGCCTTTTGCCTCGGCAAGATCGCGGCGGCGGCGGGCGTCCTCAAGTCTGGCGCGCACACGCTTCACGCCTTCGAGCGCCTGTTTTTCCTCCTTCCACTGGGCGGTCATCTTTTCGGACTTCGCCTTGAGCGTCTTCAACTCCTCCTGAAGTTCCTCAAGCCGCTTCTTTGAGGCGTCGTCCTTCTCCTTCTTAAGGGCGATCTCCTCGATTTCAAGCCGCCTCACATGGCGGGAGATCTCGTCTAGCTCCTGCGGACAGGAATCCATCTCGGTGCGGATGCGCGCGCAGGCCTCGTCGAGGAGGTCGATGGCCTTGTCGGGCAGGAAGCGGTCCTGTATGTAGCGCGCCGAGAGCGCGACGGCGCTCACGAGCGCCTCGTCGCGTATGTGCACGTTGTGGTATTTCTCGAAACGGTCTTTGATGCCGCGCAGGATCGAGATGGCGTCCTCCTCGCTCGGCGGCTCCACCATAACCGGCTGGAAGCGCCTCTCAAGCGCGGCGTCCTTCTCCATGTACTTGCGGTATTCGTCGAGGGTGGTCGCGCCGACGCAGTGCAGTTCGCCGCGCGCGAGCATGGGCTTGAGCATGTTGCCCGCGTCCGACGACCCCTCGGTCTTCCCGGCGCCGACGATGGTGTGTATCTCGTCTATGAAGAGGATTATCTTCCCCTCCGACTCCTTGATCTTCTTGAGCACGGCCTTGAGACGCTCTTCGAACTGGCCGCGGTACATGGCGCCGGCCATGAGCGCCGTCATGTCGAGCGAGAAGACGGTGCGGTCCTTGAGGCCGTCGGGCACGTCGCCGCGGTTGATGCGCTGGGCGAGGCCTTCGACGATGGCGGTCTTGCCGACGCCGGGCTCGCCGATGAGGACGGGGTTGTTCTTGGTCTTGCGCGAAAGGATGCGGATGACGTCGCGTATCTCGGTGTCGCGCCCGATAACGGGATCAAGCTTGCCCGCCCGCGCCAGCGCGGTAAGGTCGGTGCCGAATTTCTCAAGGCACTTCTCGTTGTCTTCTGGTGGTTCGTAGCTTGCATTCATGGTTCTTTCCTCCGCACCATTCCAGCAGACGCCATGCCACCGCGCAAAGCGCGGCACGGCGCGTCAAGATGTCGCAGGGTGCAACATTCCGTCGCGCCCGGCGCGGCGCGCTAACGCTCCGAGCGCAGCGCGGGGTCGAGGCGGTCGCGCAGGTGGTCGGCGAGGTGGTTGAAGACGAGGACGAGCGTGAAGATGGCGAGCGTGGTGAAGGTCATCTCCCACCACACGCCCTGCCACAGTCTGAGGCGCGCGTTGTTTATCATGACGCCCCACGACGGCTCGCCCTGCACCCCTATGCCGAGGAACGAGATGAACACCTCGGTCGACACTGCCGAGGGAAAGCGTATCGAGAACTGTATGAGGATGATGTGCGCCACGTTCGGCAGGATGTGGCGGAACATGATGCGCGCGTGCGAGTAGCCGAGGACCTTCGCGGCCTGCACATAGGCGCGGTCGCGGTGCTTCATCGTCTCGGCACGGATCGTGCGGCACACCCCGACCCACGTTGTAAGCCCGATTCCGAGGTAGATGCCGAGCAGCCCCTGCCCGACGACGAGCGAAATCGCGAGTATGAACAGAAGCCCCGGCATCGACGCGACTGTCGCGCAGAGCCACACGACGACCGAATCCACCTTCCCGCCGAAATACCCGCCGAGCAGTCCGAGAAGGACGCCGAGCGGGATCGCGATGAGCGATGTCATTATCCCGACGTGGAACGCTATCCGCGCGCCCTGCACGAGGCGCAGCGCGACGGGCCGCCCGAGGTTGTCCGTCCCCAGCCAGTGCTCTGCCGACGGCGGCCGGTAGCGCGCCTCCAGGTTGACGGTGTTGTAGGCGGGCGTCACGTCGCGCGCCCGCGCGACGCGGTACTGAACCTCGCCGTAGACCGCCGCGGCGAAGTAGAGCGCGAGCACGGCGAGGCAGAGCTTTACAGAGAGCTTCAAGACGCGGTCCACTCCGCAGGGAGCGCCTTGATCACCGTCTCGACGACCTCTTCGAGAGTCAGGTCGCTTGAATCTATCTCCAGCGCGCCGTCGGCCTTCTTGAGCGGAGCGTACCTGCGCGTTGAGTCGATCGCGTCGCGGGCGAGAAGCGAGGCTTTCACCTCCTCGGCGGACTGGTTTGCAATCCCCTTCTCGACCTCCTCCTTCTGGCGGCGGCGCGCGCGGGCCTCGGCCGACGCCGTGAGATAGAAGCGGGCCGGCGACCCGGGGAAGACCGCGGTCGTGATGTCGCGCCCTTCGACGACGAGATTCCCGAAACGCGTCATGCCCTTGAGAATGGCCGTCACCTTGTCGCGCACAGGTTTCTCGCGCGCCACCTTGGAGGCGTTGGCGTTTATCTCGGGTGTGCGGATGCGGTCGCCCGGCGCCTCGCCGCCGACGTAATAGGCCACGCGGCCCGCCTCGGGGCGGCACTCGATATCGACCGTTTCGGCGAACGCGGCGATGGCCGCCGGGCTTTCAAGGTCGACGCCGTGCACGAGGCTCTGCCATGTAATGATCCTGTAAAGCGCGCCCGAGTCTACATGAAGGTAGCCGAGACGCTCGCCTACAATGCGCGAAACCGAACTCTTGCCGGCGCCGCTTGGTCCATCGATTGCGATTATGTTAGCCATGATTTCAAACGTGTGTTTCGTGATAGATCACAAGGGCCGTGTAGGCCAGGAACACCAGAATCCATGCAGCGCCCTCGAAGCGGTTGAAACTTCCGGGTTCGCGCGGCCTGCGCCAGTTGACGCCGAAGACCGTTATCGCGAGCGAAAGCCCGATCGCCACCGGCAGATCGCGCAGGACTATGTAGCGGGAAAAGTCCGCCGCGGGCGAAATGCCTGCAGCGAGGCCGACGACCGCCAGCATGTTGAAGAAGTTCGAGCCGACGATGTTCCCCAGCACAAACTCGTGCTCGCCGCGCCGCGCCGACGCTATCGCGCTCGCAAGCTCGGGCAGGGACGTTCCCGCGGCGATTATCGTAAGGCCGATCATGAGGTCCGAGACGCCCACCGTGCGCGCGAAGTCCACCGCGCCCCACACGAGAATATGCGACGAGCCTATGAGCACGACGAGCCCGACCGCGAGCTTCACCCATGCGACGACGAGTCTCAGCCTTCCTATGCGCCTGTAGCGCGGGTCGGCCACCATGCGCGCCGTCGGCGCGCGCCCCTTCGCTGGCACGGCTTCGGCGGACGCCTCGCCGCCGGTCTTCTGGTCGAACCAGCAGTAGAGCGGCAGCAGAAGCGCGAACGCCGCGAGCATGACGAGCGCGTCGCCTCGCGAGCATACGCCGTCGCGCAGCGCAAAGAGCGCCCCCGCCGAAATCGCAGCAAGCGCCGGACCGGCGACAAACGCCGTCGCGGGCTTCACGGCAAGCGGGCGTATGAGCGAGGCGATGCCGAGAATCGCCGCGATGTTGAAGACGCAGCTTCCGTAGGCGTTGCCGAGCGAAAGGTTGGAGTGGCTGGAAAGGCCCGACATGACGCTCACGCAAAGTTCCGGCGCGCTCGTGCCGAACCCGATTATCACCATGCCGATCACGAACGGCGAGATGCCGAGCGCCTTCGCGACCGACGACGCGCCGTCCACGAACGTATCGCTCGACCACGCGAGCGCGACGAGGCCGGCCGCCATGAAGAGAATCGAAGCCCAGAGCGGAATATCAGTGTACATCGCGCCTCACCTGACGATCGCAGCCCTCGCCTCGTCCAGGCCGGCGAACTCACCGGCGGCGATCATCTGCACAATTAGATTGCCTATGGCCGTCCCCTCTACAGGGCCTGTGACGACCTCAAGGCCCGTCGCCTTCGCTGTAAGCTCGTTCAAGTATGCGTCCTGGCAGCCGCCGCCGACGATGTTGAGCGAGGTGTAGGTCTTGCCGGTCATGCGGGAGAGCGTCTTGATCGCATCGGCATAGCACGCCGCGAGCGACCTGTAGACGCACTGCATGAGCGCGGCGATAGTCGTCGGCGCAGCGCCGTTCCCGGCAGCAGCCGCCATCACTTCGCCGATCATGGAGTCGGGGTTCATGAAGCGCTGCTGGTTGACATCGACCGTCACGCTGAAGCCGTCGCCGCGCGCGACCGACGAAAGGTCGGCAAAGGAATACTCGCGGCCGCTCTCGTAGTCGGCGAGCTTCGCAAGCGCCGCTCTGGTCGCTTCGCCGCCCTTCCCTTCTACATACGCGACGCCGTTCAGTTCGCGGCGGATGGACTGTATCATCCAAAGGCCCATGATGTTCTTGAGGTAGCGGTAGCGTCCCCATGCGCCGCCCTCGTTGGTGAAGTTCGCCGCGCAGGAGTCTGGCGTCGTTATCGGCCTGTCGTTCTCCACGCCGAGCAGCGACCACGTTCCGCTGGAGAGGTAGACGGCTCTGTCGTCTCGCGCGGGAACTGCAAGATAGGCCGAGCCGGTGTCGTGCATGGCTGGCAGAACGACCTTCACGCCGCGGTATTCGCCGACGGTCGCGCCCGGCATCTCGAGCCTGCCGAAGATGCGCCGCGGCAGGCCGAGGCGGTCGATGAGGTCGAAGTCCCAGTCCTTCTTCGCGGCGTCCAGAAGAGCCGTCGTCGAGGAGTCGGTGTATTCGTGGACGATTCTGCCGGTGAGCCGGTAGTTGATGTATTCGGGGATTGTCAGAAAGTGCGCCGCCTTCTCCAGCTGCCGGGGATGCTCCTTCTTGAGCGCCCAGAGCTGGTAGATTGTGTTGAAGCTCGTCTTCTGTATTCCCGTGCGCGCGTAAAGCTCGGCGAAAGGCATGACCGCCGCCTCGATCTCGGCGTCGGCCCCGGCGGTTCTCTTGTCGCGGTAGGCGACCGCGTCGCCGATCATCGCGCCCGATTCGTCGAGCAGGACGAAGTCCACGCCCCACGTGTCTAGGCCGATGGACTCCACCGCCGTCTTTTCGAGCGCGGCGTCGATCCCCGCCTTCACGCTCGCGACGAGTTTTTCGACATCCCAGCAGTCGTGCCCTCCGCGGCGCACCTGCGAGTTGACGAAGCGGTAAACTTCCTCAAGAACGATTTTCCCGTTTTCGACGCGCCCGACGATGTGCCGTCCAGAGCTTGCGCCTATGTCCACTGCCAGATAGTTCTTCATCTGCAACCCCCTTTTTGATCAAACCGTCGCAACCCGTCACGCCCGCCCGACGGTCGACTGCACCGCCGCAGACAGAACCGCGCTCGCGCCCGGCGCGAGCGACGACGACGCCTTCGGCCACGCCGTCACCGGTTCTACGCAGACAAACCTGCGCCAGTCACCATCCTCGAAGTCGGCGAGCCTCCCGCCAGGACCCGGATTCCACACGACGGCGCTGCCGCTTCCCGAAGAAACCATTGCTATCGCACGCTTGAGCCCCGGGTCCAGCAGCGCGAACTCGTGCTTCGGCACGGGCGGCAGAGAGAAGACGTGATCGGCGTCGGCGTTCATCGCAAGATCGCCGGAGAGGACGTGGTCTGTCATGTCGCGCGCGTCGACATATGCACACCCGTCAAGCCCCTTCACTGCCGTCGCGTCGCGGTCGCGCACGAGGAAGTACGGATGGAAGCCCGCCGTGAACTCGAACGGCGCGTCGCCCGTGTTCTTTGTTGCAAGCCTTAGATTGAGCTTCATCGAGACGGACACCTTGTACTCGAGGTCGAAGTCGTGCGGCCACAGCGCCCTGGTCTCGGCGGACGATCCAAGCCCAAGCGTTATCTCGGTCATGTCCTCTGTATACTCCGTGCCGCGCACCTCGAAAGGCATGATGCGCGCGAAGCCGTGCGCCGCCATGCCGTCGATCGCGAGCTTCCCGAACTGCGGCCAGCATACGGGCAGCCCGCCGTGGATCGACTCGCCGCGGTTGTAGTCGCGCCGCGCCGGACGAAACAGCACCGGGCTGTGGCCCGTCGGCCTGTATGAAAGCACGTTCGCACCGAGAAGCGCGATTTCGGCAGTGCCGTACCTGTTGGCGAGCACCACCTCGGGCCAGCCTGCGAACCCTGTATGGAACACTATGCGCCCCGGCGCACCATAGCGGCTGTTGAGCTGATCGACCGTCATCTCCAGTCTCCTCCTTCGCGCTTACTTCTTCGCGAGCATGAACTCGCACATGACCGTCGTGCCAGACGGAATCTTGGACTGTATGTCGAACGTGTCGGCGACGCGCTTCGAATTCGCGAGCCCCATTCCCGCGCCGAACCCCATGGAGCGTATCCAGTCATTCGCCGTAGATGTCCCGTCCTGACAGGCCCACTCCACGTCTTTGATGCCCGGCCCGCGGTCCTTGGCGACGATCGTCGCCTTCTCGGTGTCGAGGATGAACGTTATCGACCCGCCTAGAGAATGGATGCAGATGTTTATCTCCAGCTCGTAGGCGGCCACTGCGACGCGGCGGACGATTTTGTTGTCTATTCCCGCATCCTTCATCATCTTCTTTATTTCGTTCGCGGCCTTGCCAGCATTCGAGAGGTCGTTTCGCACGACCATGAACTGGCGCATCGAGTAGTATGGCAGCGCGCCCTCGCTCTTCGCGCGCTCCGCCGGCGCGGCCTTGCCCTCCAGCTTGGCGATCTCTTTCGTGAGCTCCTGCATTAGCACGCGCGTCACGTCGCGCTGGGAGACGATGCCGACGAGGTCGCGGTCCTTGTTGAGCACGGGGAAGCGCCCGAAAGTGTAGTTCTGGAAAAACTTGATCGCGAACGCGAGCGGCATGTCGGCTTCTAGCACGACAAGGTTCGTCGCCATGTGCTGCTGGCACGTGTCGTTTATCCACCCGCCTTCGAGCGCCTTGATGATATCGTTGACCGAAATTATGCCGAAGAGACGCTTGCCCTCGACAACCGGCACGCCCGAGATGTTGTTGAGCTTCATCAGATGCTGGGCGCGGGCCATCGTGTCGGCGCGCGAGACGGCGATGATGTCGTGGCCGCGCATCACATCGCGCACGCGCAGACGCTGCAGCAGCTCCATGATGACAAGCGGACTGTCATCCGCGCCGGGCAGCCCCGGACCGGATACGCTGCGCACCTTGTCGTGCGCGGCGAGAATCTCGTCGTCGCTCTTCGACTCGCCGCCGGTGAGGATCTTCGGACTGTAGCCTTCGGCCATGGCGCCGCCCCTTACTTCTTCTCGGCTTCGAGGAAGTCATGTATCCTCACGCAGCTCTCATATTTCGAGAGCGGCGAGGACACGAGCGGTATTCCGAGCGTGTCGGCCACCTGGCACATGGTCTGCGGCAGGGGCTTGGCGTTGTGCACGACGACCGCCATCGCGCCGACGATGTTCGCCGTGCGGATCGCCTGGTCGGACGCGAGCGAGGTCAAAAGCAGCATGTCCTCGCCGTCGTTCAAGAGCACGTCGCTCATGAGATCGTTCGCCACTACAGTACCGACGGTCCTGTCGGAATTTCCTCCGGCAACGAGCGTCCCGTCAAGAGTCTTTACAATATCCTCGATGTTCATGATGCAAGATTATACCATATTTGGTAGAATAGCGGGGCGATGAAATTCGATTTACACATACATTCGTGTCTGAGCCCCTGCGCGGACCTCGAGATGTCGCCCGGCGACATCGTCGATCGAGCCGTCGCCGCAGGCATGGGCGGCATAGCCCTCACCGACCACAACTCGGCCATGAACACGCCAGCAATGGCGCGGCGCGCGAAAACCGCCGGTCTCGCGTGTCTCTTCGGCCTCGAGGTGCAGACCGCCGAGGAGACGCACACGCTCGCGCTCTTCGATACGCCCGCACAGGCGCTCGCCATGACGGAGTGGGTCTACGCCGCCATGCCAAAACGCGTCAACGATCCCGACACGTTCGGCGACCAGCCCATACTTTCGGCCGACAGCGACGAGGACGAGATCGCCGACCTCGAATGGCGCATCCTCGCGATGGGCTGCCGCCGGACGATCCCCGAGACTTCTGCGAAGGTTCACGATCTCGGAGGTCTCTACATCGCCGCCCACATCGACCGGCCGAATTTTTCGGTCGTCGCGGCGCTCGGCGCAGTCCCGCGCGCGCCGGACGGCTCGCCATACTTCGACGCGGTGGAGCTCTCGCGCACCGCCGACGAATCGCAGTGGCTCGCCAAGGCCGAGGACTACGCCGTGACGCGCAGCTCCGACGCGCACAACCTCGATGATGTCGCGCGCGTGTGGACCGAGGCGCCGCTCGAGGCGTTCAACGTGGCAGAGCTGAAGCGCGCGTTCAACGCGCACATGACGCGCCCGTCGCCGCGTCTCACGAAATTCTGAAAAGGAAAGGCAGAAAAATGACAGTAAGCGAAATAGCAGAAAAGGTTGATGGCAAAGTGGCCGTCGACAAACCCGGCACCAATGTGAACTACGCCTATGCAAGCGATCTGCTCTCGGATGTAATGGGCCACTGCGGCGACGAGTCGGTTCTGGTGACAATACAGAACCACCTCAACACGATCGCCGTCTGCACACTGGCCGGGATAGAGGTCATCGTCATATGCCACAACCGCCCTGTGCCGGACGACATGGCCGAGGCCGCCGCGCGCGAGGAGGTGGCCATCATAACGACGCCGCTCTCGCAGTATGCAGCGTCGGTCGCGCTCTCCTCCCTCCCGCCTTCGGCAAAATGACGGCAGGAAGGCCGCACCTGGCGCGAACGTGCTACGGCAGGGTTGCCATGGCGTAGCGGTCGAGGTCGGCGAAGTCGCGCTCTACGCGCACATCCGTAAAGCCGTAGCTCTCCATGAGGCCCGCGACGGCCGCGCCCTGCGACTCGCCGATTTCGAAGAATACTGCGCCGCCAGGCTTGAGCAGATGGAGCGCGTCGCCGAGATAGCGCTCGTAAAAATCGAGTCCCGTCGCGCCGCCGTCGAGTGCGAGGCGCGGCTCGTAGTCGAGCACCCTTGGATCAAGCTTCTCGCACACCGCGCTCTCGATATACGGAGGATTAGAAACAATCACATCTATGACGCCCGGCTCGTCGAAGTCGTCAAGTCCATCGGCGACGGCGAACCTTACGCGCCCCTCCAGCGCACATCTGGCGGCGTTCTCCTTCGCCAGGGCGACGGCGTCCTCGCTCACGTCCGTGCCGAGAAACACGGCGTCGCCCGCGAACTCCTTCGCGATGCTCAGTATTATCGCGCCTGTACCAGTCCCCACGTCTACCACGAACGGCGGCGGCGCGCCGACCGGTCTCGCGCGCAGGCGGGCGAGGACGCGCGTGACGAGCTGCTCCGTCTCGGGACGCGGAATGAGCGCGCGACGATCGCACTTGAGCGTGAGCGAACGGAAATCCCACTCGCCCAGGACGTACTGCAGCGGCTCGCCGACGACAAGACGGCGCATCCCGCGGCGCATAGCCTCCAGCTGGCGCGGCGAGGCCTCCTGCTCAAGCGCTGCCGCCAGAAATCCTCGCGAGCGCCCGAGAAGACGCGCGGCGAGAAGCTCGGCGGCGGTCTGCGCGTCGGGCACGGCTCTGGCCGCCAGGAACGCGGCCGCCTTGGCAACGATCTCGCGCCAGGGCATGCGGTCAGAAAGGCATGTCGATATCCTGCGCGTCGACAAAGTCGTCCGGCTCGGCAGGTGCCGGGACAGGCTCGGTAGAGGAACCGTCGTCCTTGAGGACTTCCAGCTTTAGGCCGGTGAGGTCGGTGAAATACTTCACCTGGCCCTGCGGATTGGTCCATTCGCGACCGTCGATGGCGAAGCGTATTTTGGCGCGAAGGCCGGGCTTGAGGCCGTCAAGCAGACTTGTGGAATCCTTCTTGAAAGTGAAAGCGATGTGGTTGGGCCACTTGCCCTCCTGACCGATGTCATCGGTAAGCACGACATCACGCTTTGTAAAACCGCTTGCGAAAGTCTGGAGGTCGAGGACCTTTTCGACAACGCCAGTGTACTCATAAATCGCCGCCATTGTAAAACCATCTCCTTTGTTGTTTCAAGTGTTGAGATTATAGCATATTTTCCCGTCGCGTGGTAGAGAGGCGCACCCTTACGGCTTGACAGGAAGCGCTTTCACGCGGAAGAATCCGCACGGTTCGGTGCGCGGCGAACTTCGTATCGTCATCGGACCGTTCGCCGTCGCGCGGATGAACGACTCCGCATCTGGGGCGAACGCCGCGCTTTCGCCGAGTTCGTCCGCCACCTCGTAGCCGTACCACAGTCCGATGACGGCATTGTCTATGCTGGACGAGACGATCGTTTCTCCCGCGTCGTCCGTCACGGCCGCGACGGGCGGATCGTCGCCCGCCGCCGCAAACCGCGGCGCGGCGACCGTCGCCGGATTCACATCGACAACCGCTTGATAGGTGCCCTCGCCGGCTGCGACCGCGCGCACGACGAGATTGTCCGCCGACAATCCCGCCTCCTTGTCGTCCGCCGTCAGCGTCGGCGCAATCGTCTTGACGACGGCCGCCGCAGCCTTGTCGTTCTTTGCCGCGAACGTCAATACGCCGTCGGCGGACGACAGACCATGCAGGCACGTGCCGTCGGATGAATTGAGCACGACGGCGCCGATTCCGCCGAAATCGGCGTTTCCGACAATCACCTGATCTGTCAGTTCGTCCAAGTGCGCGGCGATGTAGGCGCGGCGGTCGGACACGACGTATATGCAGTCGTTCGAATCGCAGACGGTTCCTGCGGGCAGCGTCCACTCGACGCCAAAACGAAGCGTCCATCCGCTCATGTCCACGACCTCGTCGTTCGCGTTCGAGACGACAACCACCCCTTCCGCATGCCGGGAGAAATCCAGCGTGATATTCGGCGCGAGCGACTCGATCGAACTCTGCGCCTCGGGAATGCCGGCGTTATAGCGCGAGCCGTAGCCGATTTTCCACGCCGTGTTCGTGACGGAGTGCGTCACATACAGATGCTCGCGGCGCGGGACGACATAGTTGTTCCAGATGTCTTCGATTCCTTCGTCAATGTCAGACGGACGCTTGCCGTCCGGCCACACGTCAATCGCGGCATCCGAACCGTCGTTCAGCCACTTTGCGCCATCCAGCCTGGAATCGGCGCGCATGAGATCAGCCATCTCGCGCATCTTCACCATGAACGGCGTGTCGGCTTCGGCGGTTCCCGGCTCTTTCAGTTCCTGGTCCATCAGCGTCCTCAGGCGACGCAGGTAGAGTCGGCGGAATTTCGCGGACTGCAAGACCGACTCGAAGCCGTCATTGCCGTTGTTTATTGTTGAAGTCATCGCAGGCGACGCATAGCATCTGACGCGGTTGCCGCCGTAGAACGGATGGCACTTGAACCAGTCATCCTGTGCCTTGAGGCCCGAAGCGCTCATACCGCCATCACGATAATGCTGTCCGAACGTCAGGTTGAAGTCGTAGCCGAGCGGCATCCACGTTCCCGTGCCGCGAGCGCCCTCCTTCATATCCGGGTTGTCGTAGTAGATGCAGACATTCGCCCAAACGTCATCCATCTCCTGCGTGATACGCGCCGAGGCGAGGTAGTTGAGCCACGCGGGAAGATCAAACTTCTCGACGACGAACCTCGTCAAATTTTCAACGTCCTCTCCGACAGACTGTGCACCATATTGTTTGAGATAGTAGCGCAATTCATCTTCCAGCACATCGACATTTTTCTCGTCCTCGTCGTCCGGCGTCTTCTTTTCTGCGCCACCGGCAGATGTGCCGTAAGTGTTGTCATTCTTCGGTCCACTCTTCATCGTCCCGACGTTCTTGTAGCCGTAGCCGAACTTGTCCAGTCCGTACACGTCCTCGATCAGTTCGTCGGTGAAACGCTCGGAATTGAACGCGAGCTGGTAGAACTCGCCGTTCAGATTGCAGCGCACCGGGAAGTCGAACGGCACGAGGTTCCCCATCCTGCGCCACAGCCAGAACGCGATCATCTGGCGCATGTAGCTCGGGTCTGCGAACTCGCTGATGAGCGAAGTCTTGCGGATTTCCTCTATCGGCTCGCCCGTCACGACGTCTGTCATCGTAAGCGGATGCGCCTTGGCGAAGCGGAGGCCGTGCCCCTTCTTCGTGAACCCGGCGGAGGTGTTTCCGCGCAGGTCGATTCGAACATAGTCGTAGTAGTTGGAAGTGGACGAATCGTATATCGCCACACGCGCCTGGTTCGGGACCTTGGAGCGGTCTTGCTTGTCGGCATCGACATCCATCTGCGTCAGGTGGTTGCCGCTCGCGAACATGTGCCAGGTCGGCAGCGTCGCGCTCATCTGCGTCGCCGTGTCAGGCTCGACGATGGTGCCGTACCACTCGTATCCGTCGTCTGGGTTGTTGAAGCTGGGCGAAGTCCATTCCACTCCTTCGCCGTCGGTAATCAGCACCTTCCACTGCATAAGATGCCCGGCGGCCGGGAAGTAGCTCGCCGGTATCGCCGCCGTATACTGATCGCCCCACGCCTTCTTGTCGGTGGACTTTGTTGTCATAGTCACGACATTAGTTGTCAATGTTGCATCGTCCAAATCCTTCCGATAGACGAGTTTGATGGATTCTATCTTATCTTTTGTGCGCGGCGAGAAGGTTCCATTCGGATTCATCACCGGATTGATAGGTAGCGTTATCGCATAATCCTCGCCAGGTTTTGCAGGCGGAACAGGGCGAGCGAATTCGTTGGCCACGTCCGTCTTCTTGAGCGAAGAAATTTCATAGAGCGGGCCGACATTCGGGCCAATGCGCTTCAGCCTGTCCGTAGACGTGTTCGCCCTGCCGCGTGTCGGCGTGGGACACATCCAGCGACGAGTGCCTTCGCCTTCCGCCGCATCACCGACGATAATCGACCAGCCCTCGGGCAAGTCGCTGGGGATTACGACGGTATCGACAACATTGGTCGTCGCGGCATTAGGCATGTAATACAATCTCACAAACGGCGATTTCTTGGGATTCACCTTGTCGCCCCAGACGAGTATGTTGCCGTAGTCCTTGAATATCTCAGGCTTGCCCTTGAATTTGCCATTCTCAAACGCGCTATCTTTCTGGCTCTTGCTGTTCGAATAGCGTTCGGACGTGTAGAATATCGCACGGCTGCGCGGCGGCACAAGGCGGGACGGGAAGTTGCCAAAACCCGCCGGATCAGTCTTCTTGCCGCGATTGACGCGGATGAAGCGATAATCTGCAAGATCCGCCCACTGGTCGGATGTGTTTTCGACTTCCACCCAGCCGGATTCAAGTCCGTTTACATCCATACCCTCCAATGCGCCGCGATTTAGCGCATCCGTCGGCTTTGGCATTATCTCGCCGATGCGAAGGACTGAGCTATCGGCCACTTCTGGGTTGATAGCACCTGTTTCCCTGTAAAGGTTTAATGCGGCCAATTGATTTACTACATTCTGTCCTGCAAAGTCGGCAAGGACGCCCAATTGCTGCAAGGTTTGGTCTGCAGAGTCGTCTGTGCGCTCGAAAATAGCACTGCCAACTCCAAAATCAGTATGGACGGAATAAATCTTCATGCCAGGGAGAGGATATTTATTGCGCCGATCATTACCGAATGTAATAGGACCGGAAATTTCAGACGATGCCCACTGAATAACAGTTGTACTCGCAATCTCTTTGCCATCGCAATAAAGTTTGGCACCTGTTTGTGCGCCAAAGGCAAATGTCCAAACATGTGGCGCTGTCCAATTTTCAACTACACTTGAGGTTGCGGTGTCTGTTGTGTCAGTATGTCCCAGAGAGAAGGTACCATTGCCATTGGAGTATGCAAAAGCGTAAAATGTGTCAGAGTTCCGTTTTAATTGGCAACCGATAATTATGCCAGCCGCCCCTTCCGGCAATTCAGCTAGCACGCTTGCACACACTGCGTTGGTGCTGAAGTGGAGCGTCTCAACGACACCCTTCGAACCGACCTCGATTCCGCCTAAAGGTCCGCCAATCGCATTTGCCTCGAAACTGGACGGGAATGCCCAGCTGATATCGTCACTTGTCGAAGAGTGCTCACACTCCAGAGTTTGGATATCTTCAAGCGCAATATCCTTCAGCCATACGGCATCGTCCGCCTCCGGCGTCAAATCCTTGTTGTCGGACGGATTGTTCATCGCGTAACGTTGCGAGAAGACGAATACGACTTCATGCGCGCCATCGGGAATGTCGATCGCCGCCGCCGTCCAATCGTTCGTGCATTCCGTTTGCGCGAGGACGGGCGAATCGTCGAGAAGTACGTCGAAATGCGAATAGTTGTCGCCCGCGAGCATTGCGCCGCCAAAATAAGACTTGTGCTTGAACGAAAGACGTTTTGGACCAACTATCGTCGCCTTGAGCGGAGTCGTGCACTGATATGCGTAGTCGGCCTGATTGTAGCTGCGAATGGTGTCGCCTTCAACCGTCCACGGATATTTCAGGCTTGTCTGCCAAACAGCATCCACGGCATTGGCGAGAAGATCGCACCGAATGAATTTCACCTTGCGAACAGGCAGGAGGTAATCGGCACCAGCGGGACGCAGCGCCACGGAAAGAGTCTTATCCGCAGTAATATTCACGACAGGATTTGCGGATGAATATTCAAAGGCATCATCCAGTTTTTCGATTATTGGATCTGAGCCATCTAAAGTATAGTAGATACTCGCGCCCTCAATTGGGGAAGAAAGACGCACCGAAATTCTCTCGGAAAATACGCGCCCAGAGGTGACTTCCTCGCCCGTGCCATCGACAAAAACAATCGCTTCGTCGCTATACGTCTTCAAGGCGTCGCGCCATTCAGCGACATACGAACATGTCTCACGCAGGACTCGCGCGTTATCGTTGTCGGCATCGCCGAGCACTAGCCCGAATTCGCTCGACGAAGTAGAGAAATACCACGAAGCGTCTTTGTCGCCGCCGTATGCCATGATTGTATGGCGCGTCACATTGCCGTCTTTGAAATAAAAACCTCTTCCATACGCGAACGGCGAACAGATGTTATTGCCTTGCGCTCTGGCGTGTCCGCAGCCCATATTGTGGGCGTTCTCGTGAATCATGGTGTGTTGCTTGCCGATATCGACTGCACGGATACTGCAAACGCTGAAAGCGCACTCATGTTGGCTTGCCACATTATCAGGCGAATTGAGCGGCGAGCTGTTGCCGAGCGTATTACCAGTCACATCCACAAGTAGCGTCACGGTGTCAGCACCATACATCTCGCGCGCCGCACGCAGGCCGACAGCCGCATCCACGCCTGCCGCCGCAAGCCCAGGCGCCGAATTGATGTCGCCGTACGTGCCGTCGACCTTGCACACTCCGGCGAGGCGATACGAATAGAACCTGTCGAGTTTGTTCGTGACAAGCACGTCGTTCATCTTTTTGATCTGCTCTTGCGCGAACTCTTCAAGCGTAACGCCCTTGTTTGCCACGTACGCCTGCGCGCCATTGTCATACGCGACGAGCACATCGACTGTCGGCACACGGAAGCCTTGCTTCGATTTGAGCGAGAGTGTCTTGGTTGTGCTGTCATAGACAAGTTCGCGCCCAGCTCCAAGCCCATCCACCTGCATGCTCTGCCAATTTACAAGTCCGCCAGGCGCGACAAGCAATGCAACTCCATCCTCGTGGGGTTCGCCGCCAAGAACCAGGCGCAGAGTCGAACAGTCAAGCGAGCGTGTACCTGTCTGGACAAGAGAAGCACCATGTGCGAGTGTGATAGTCGATTGCTTGGCATAAAGATTCGCAATAGTCACTGGCTTGGCAAGGACAAGCCCTGCACCGTTTATCGTCAGGTTTGCCGTAGCGAAACCAGATACATCGCATTCTGCGCCAATTGCAAGATAGCCGTTTGTGACCGTGATTGCGGCTCCATCTGCCTTGGTCGATAGAGACCCTGTCACATTGGCGGAAACGGGATTCCACTGGTCACCCAAACGTGTGCCATTTGCGCAAACGAGATTCTTTACGGAAAGCGAGCCGCAGAGTTTTGCGTTGCTGCCGTCGAGGGTCACAATGCCGTCGCCCGTGATTGCGCCCGAGCCTGTGAGCCTAGCCCCGCTTGCGATGGTATATACGCCGGTGTTTTGGTGCTCGGCATTCATCACAAGTGTCATACCACCACCAACCGATGTCGCGCCGACATACGTCAACGGTTGACCATTGAAGCTGTTCTGTATGAATGTGCCAACGCCGGAAATGTTTATGCCACCGTTGGCATTGGCGAAGTTCGCCGTGCCGTCCGCATAGATGATGTTGTTTGTCAGCGTGGCTTTGTTGGAGAACGTGAACGTCGGCGACCCCTCCCGCAGATAGACATACGGTGAGGCCGTCTTTTCGGCGGATGAATCAAAGAGAGAATCTGCGCTCACTGATATCGTCGGGGCGTTGTATAACTCGAAAGCGCGGCCATAACTCTTGTTATCGCCAGCGACGGTGAACGAGCCGCCCTTGAAATTCAACCTGCGGCGGAAATTGACCATTCCCCGGACCTCTATCCCGCCGCCGTTTTCGACATTGACAATCGAATTGTTGCCATTATCCGCCAAAGCATCGCTTCCCTCGAATACAAGCCTTCCGTTGTCCTTTACGGTAATCTGCAAACTCCCGAACAATCCGCGATTGTTGCCATTTGCGGTAAACACCGTCGTCCCTTCCCCGATGTTGAATTTAGACGTGCTCCAGAATGTGCCGGAATTGTTGAATTGGTTGAACACCTGCGTATTTCCGGCGCCTGGGGCGACATTGAGCGTCGAGGCCGCTCCTACTATAATAACATTCGAATTCGTCGCGCACGTCGCGGTGGCGTACTGGCCGAATGGCGCGTTGAATGTGTAGGTCTTTCCATCCGCGACATAGAAAGACGTGGAATCCATCTTGACGGGGACATTGAACGAAATGCTGTTCGGCGGGGAGAAATTCGCACCGGGAAGCGATATGTGCGCATCTTCGTCGCCCCTGGCAAAAGTGTATGCGCTTGTAGTTGCAGAGATTTCGGCAACCTTTGGATTTACTGCCCCTTTGACTGTGACGACGGGCGCGGCGTTTTCTGCTATATCTCCGAATGTCACCGTTGGCTGGTTTAGATTCGCAAAGCCGTACACCGAATCATTCCACGCAAGTACTGCCGAATCATCCATCCATCTGCCGTTGCCATTCTGCCCTGCTTCGCCGGACCATGCGAGCGGAACATTTTCCGTAAACGAGACGCTGCGGAGGAAGAGCCCGTGCGTTTTGCCCGTCGTCGCCCCGATGTTGTTCTGGCTGTACACAAAGCGCACATCATGTGTCCCCTCGGGAATAGCGACACTTCGCGTGATGTCGCTGGAGGATCCCTTTGTGTCGCTCATAACAGTTTCGCCGTCGATTGTCACGGTAAAGGCGCTGCCCGTCAAGAACATTGTCTTGTATGTGAAACTCATTAGCTTTGGTCCTTCAACGAGAGTGCCAAGCCATGTATAATTGTGTAGTGCACCGTCGGCGAACGGGTAGTTGAAAATGTAGGTGCTGACGCTTGTGCCCCATTCATTCTGCGGCGACCCCGACCACACGCGGGTCGAATCGCCCAGCCATGTGCTCATATCGGCATTCCCTTTGTTCTTACTCCTGTAGTTAGATGCAAAAACTGCGCTCGCCTTGCCATTCCCGTCAACCGCAATGGCCTTTATCGTGCAGTTTTTCGTTACGCTTATGGGTGACGAATATTGTGCCGATGACGTCGTCGGGGTCGAGCCATCGGTTGTGTAGTATATCGTCTGCCCGGTCTTGTCTGCTGTGAGTGTGACCGGGATTGTGCCGTTGAACGATGCCACGTCACGAGGTGAAATGGCTACTTCGGTCTGGTTGTCCACCAGCTGCAGGTCATCAAGCCAAACGCCGGATTTTTTGTAGTGGGAGTTGCCCTGATTGTAGAGAATGGCGAGTTTGTGGCTTCCCGCTGGAATGTCTATATAGTCCTGCCGCCATGTCATGCTCGATTCTGCGGTCGAAAAGTAGCCGCCGTCGTCGCAAACCACTGAAAAACGCCCCCACAGCCCTTTGCCTTCGGAGAGAGAAGGGAAGTTTGACTTGTGCCTGAAATACAACCGCTTGGGACCTTCTGTTATGGTTGAGATGTAGGAGATTTTCTCCGGTCCGTAAGTTTCGCCGAATTCATAGTTGTGCAGCACCGTCTTTGCGCCGTTTGTCCAGTCAGAATCGCTTGCACCCGACCATGGATAGTCCCCGTCCGTCTGCCAGGCGAGACCGGCAATCGGCAACGTTCCCTTAACAACCTTGATTGAGCGCATTGACTCCGCGACACCGTTTGTGACAATGCATGCAGTAAGAGTGGTTGTGTCTTTTATGGTTATGCTTGTATTGAAGCGATATGGTATGGAGGTCGTGTTAGGAGTCGTTCCGTCGAGAGTCAGGTAGATTCTCGCGCTTTCTGGATAGGAACTGCTACCGGTTAGCGTAATCTGTATTGAATCTTCGAAGATTTGCCCGTGGCTGATATCATTGCCACTGGAGTCAAGGAATCGGACATCCCACTCGTACGGAATGGAATGCTCGCGCCATTCGCTGACGCCTTTGTAGGAGAGAGTCAGGACTTTGCGGTTGTTGTTCTTTTCCTCCGTACCTACGGGTACGCCATATTCCTTCGGCGTTATGTCCGGAGTGGAGTAGTATGGGATTGCTTCGAAATAATAGTCAGCATCTGATGTGTAGTTGTATCCCATCACAGTATAGCGCGGTTTCCCAGATGCATCAAGGAAGTGGTAGCCGCAGGAATACGAAGTCGATTGGGGGCCAGATTTTGATCCTTGCCGGTTGCTATGTCCGCAGCCCATGTTGTGTCCAACCTCGTGCGACATAGTGTAGCGGTTCCAGACGCGCCGGATATGGCAGACGTTGCAGGTCTGCCCGATGCTGTTTGCTACCACCGCATTACTTGCAATGGCATCGCCGTCCGCACCACCCAGTGGATAGCCTATACCAGTTGTATAGGAACTTGCGCTTTCATCGACATCCACAAGCAGCGTGACGATATCTGCGCCATAATAATCTCGCAGCGCGGGTATATGGCTGAAAGGCGCTTCGCCTACACGTAGCGAATTCAGAATCGGGTTGGTTATGTTTGGATATGTCGCATTGACTTGAGTGATGCCGACAAGACGGTAGAAAAAGAGGTGGTCAAGCTGCGACTTCTGTAGCACTATGTTCATCTTGTTGATGGCATAGTCGGCAAACTCCTCGATCGTATCGGCATCTGGGCAGTTACCACCTTCCACCCACGCCTTCGCCCCCTTGTCAAAGGCGACTAGGATATCTACGACGCTCTTTTGCTCTGCGAGAGGGAATTCATTGCCGGATGCGCCAAGCAGCGTGCGCGACTTTTTGGTTGATGTGGTCTTGGTTTCTTCGACGGCTGGCTGAGGGACCTCGATATCGCCGCCGCATGTGCCGCACTCGCCGTCATCCATCTGCGAATTGTCGCGCTCGACTATGAGCACCTTGCCGTCCTTGCAGCGGACGGTGTACTGCCGCCGGTTCATGAAATCGTCCACGGATATGCGGGCGGACTTTTCGCTTACCTTCACAATCGCCGAGGCCGAGCCATTCGCATCCTTCGCGATAAAGCTCTGCCCCGCGATACCGGCCGGCGGTGCGGAAACGATTCTGAGGGCATAGTCCACATCGCCGAAAAGCCTGAGGTTCAGCGTGTCGCCTACTGCGACTGCGGGGACTGTCCCCACATTCGTCGACATCTCCGCACGCCGCAACACAGGCGCTTCGGCGTCATGCGCCACGCCACTGGAGAAGTCGAGTGTATACTCCGCCGCACAGACCGCAACCGACCAAAAGAGCGACAACGCGATAAGCAGCACCGTCGCATTTTTTCCTCCAGACATGTTCCACCTCCTCTGTTTGGTGCAATTATACCATAATTTACCCTGCACCGCCCAATCGGCGAACACCGGATTGCACGCTAGTTCTTGAACGAGTGAATCGGCGCTGGGATGCGGCCGCGTCGGGAAACAAGCCCTTCGCATGAAAACTTAGACACTTTCATAACCGGCGCGTGGCCTAGGAGTCCGCCGAAGTTCACGCTGTCGCCGACTTTCTTCCCCGCGACCGGTATCACTCGAACCGCCGTCGTCTTCTGGTTCACCATTCCTATCGCCGCTTCGTCGGCTATTATACCGCTTATCGTCGCCGCGCTCGTGTCGCCGGGTATCGCAATCATGTCCAGCCCGACGGAGCATACGCACGTCATGGCCTCAAGCTTTTCTATCGTGAGCGCGCCGGCGTTCACCGCGTCGATCATGCCCTGGTCCTCCGAGACGGGTATGAACGCGCCGGAGAGCCCGCCCACATAAGAGCTCGCCATTACGCCTCCCTTCTTCACCTGGTCGTTGAGGAGCGCGAGCGCGGCGGTCGTGCCGGGAGCGCCCGGTTCTTCAAGACCGATTTCGCGCAGGATGTCCGCAACGCTGTCGCCGACAGCCGGTGTTGGCGCGAGCGAGAGGTCGATTATGCCGAATGGCACGCCCAGGCGCTTCGCCGCCTCCTGCGCGACAAGCTGCCCGACACGCGTTATCTTGAAAGCCGTGCGCTTTATCGTCTCGCAGAGCGTCTCAAAGTCCGCCCCGCGAATGGACTTGAGGACGTGGTTCACAACACCAGGACCCGACACGCCGACGTTTATCACCGCGTCGGCTTCGCTCACGCCGTGGAACGCACCCGCCATGAACGGGTTGTCGTCCGGCGCGTTGCAGAGGACTACGAGCTTCGCGCAGCCGATGGAATCGCGGTCTTTTGTCCGCTCTGCCGTCGCTTTCACTATTTCGCCCATGAGCCGCACGGCGTCCATGTCGATTCCCGTTTTGGTGGAGCCCACGTTCACCGACGAGCATAGGCGCTCGGTCGTCGCCATCGCTTCGGGGATTGAGCGTATGAGCAGCTCGTCGGCGAGGGTCATTCCCTTCGAGACGACCGCCGAATAGCCGCCTATGAAGTTGACGCCAAGCTTCTTCGCCGCGCGGTCGAGGGTTTTGGCTATCTTCACGAAATCGCCCGGCTTTTTGCAGCACGCCGAGCCGACGATCGCCGCGGGGGTTATGGATATGCGCTTGTTCACGATCGGTATTCCGAATTCGCGCCCTATCTCGTCACCAGTCTTCACAAGGTCTTTGGCGAGACGGGTCAACTTGGCGTATATCCTGTCGCAGGTCGTCTTGAGGGACGCGTCGGCGCAGTCGAGAAGCGACACGCCCATCGTAATCGTGCGCACGTCCAGATTCTCCTCGAGGATCATCTTGTTCGTCTCGAGGACTTCGAATATATTGATCATGGCTCTCAGACCCTGTGCATCTTCTCGAAAATCTCGCTCTTCTGGCAGCGTATCTTGAGTCCCATCGAAACGCCTATCTCTCCCAGATCGGCCGCGACGTCCTCGAAGCTCTTGCAGCAGCCGGTGATGTCGACTATCATCATCATGTTGAAATAGTTCTGGACTACCGTCTGGGAGATGTCCAGAATGTTGATCTTGTTCTTGGCGAGATACGCGCTTGTTTTGGCGATGATGCCGACGGTATCCTTGCCGACGACTGTGATGATTGCTTTTTTCATGACCATCGTATTATACCATAATATACGGTTCTCCACAGAACGAGCATACCGCGCCGTCGTGCACCGCCGCTCCGCAACCGGGGCAGCGCCTTTCAAGAACTTCGCCGCATACGGCGCAGTAACGCCCTCCCGCAGGATCGGCCTCCTCCCGGTCGGGTCGCGCGAACACGCGCCCCTCCACCTCGTAGCGGCGGTTCGATGGACATGACGCGTTCGGACAGTACCCCGTATGCGCCGCAGCTCTCTTCCCCTCCGCCACGATGCGCGCCGGCTCTGCAGCATCTTCTTCCTCATTGGACGGCAGCGGTATGCCGAATTTTTTCGACAGCCTTCCTATGACATCGTCATTGAGCTTGGTGCCGTCGCCCTGCTCGAACATTGAAATAGCCGACTGCTTGCAGCCAAGTTCAGAGGCCAGCTCGCCTTGCGATATCTTAGCCGCACGGCGCGCTTCCTTGATCTTGAAGCAGAACTCTGGACTTAGGTTTGTCATGGGTACATATTATGGACTTTATTTTATCAACTTGCAAGGGGGAAGTTATCAACATTATCAACAGGGTTATCAACTTATCAACACCATGTAGACTACTTTGTTGATAACCCGTGTTGATATTATCAATACATCCGTGTAAGAATCTCCGACGGCAGCAGGTACTCTTCGCCGTTCTTGTGGGCGATGTTGTACTTGGCAAGCTCCTCCAGAACCGGACCCGAAAGTATATTGCCGTTGTCGTTGAAGAACTTCTCTAGAGCTGCGCGCTTTTTAGCGAGGTTTCCGCTGGACTCGTTGGCTACAAGCACGCCCTCCAGCAGTTGTGCACGGCGAACGCGCCCTTCGGCCTCGGCGCGGTCGCGCGCCTCTTTGACTGCCTCTATCACATGGTCGCGCGTTTCGCCTGGGAAGCGGTCGGGAAGCTCTATGTCACGGTCGAGAAGAGCAAGCGCGTTGGGATTTCTAGACTGTTCATCAAAGTGGCGCTCCTGCTCCTCGGCAAGCCTGGCCGAAAGTTCGGCAACTCTTATCTTAAGGCCGTTCACCTCTGCCGCCGCCGCCGCGAGAGCCTTGTTAGCATCATCAAGCTCGGCCTTCAAGCGCTCGTTTTCACTCTTCAGACCGTCGTTTGACTCATTTTCAAGCGTCTGTATCTTCTGTTGAAGAGTTTCAACCTTCTCCTCAAGTTTGGCCTTGTCTACTGCAAGCTCCTCTACAACGGCTTTCTGTACGTCCAGTTCGGGCGCAGTCTCTTCCACAGTCTCAGCTTCGGCAGAGGTCTCCTCGACCTTTTCTTCGGCCTCATCTTCTCCGTTCGCAGCAGCCATTATGCTCTGTGCAAGAAATTCTTCCATTCTCATGACAGATTCTGTCCTTTCAGTTCACAACCGGGGTATATGAAAAGCCGGCAGTCGATTGGTCCGTTGAAGAACGGAACTCTTGTCTTGTAATAAAGGTTTACGAGACGCGCGAGATCGGGATTACCGGTTATAAGCCCTCCAGTCCAGCCGCCGCACTTCTCGTTCATGAAAGTCCCTATGCGCTCGTAGACGGGCGCGAGCTCTTCGTATGTTCCAAGCCTGATTCCGTATTCCGGGTTGAAAAACACACATCCTTTGCCTTTTCCTTCGGGAACAGGCGTTTCGGCGAAGTCGCACACCTTGAACTCGATGTATGGCGCGACTCCCGCGGCAATGGCATTGTAGTGGGCGTTTTCAACTGCATCCGGCGATATGTCGGTCGCCACAATGCAAGGCATTGAATCGGTCCTTTCCTCTTCTTTGGCGTCGAGGACCATTTCCTTCCATATCTGCTCCGGCGTCGCGCCGGCCCTCTGGCGAGGCGCAACCTTTGCTGCTGTCTCGCCCGGAATCATGCGCGTATACCCTTTTATCGACTGGAAGGCAAAATGTCCCTTCAGCGAACCCGGCGCTTTGTTCATCGCCATCATCGCCGCCTCTATCGCAGGCGTTCCGCTTCCGCACATCGGCGCCAGAAAAGGCGCGCGTCTGTCCCAATGCATTGCCATTATGCACGCCGCCGCAAGAGTTTCCTGCATCGGCGCCGAACCGGGAATCTTGCGGTAGCCGCGCTTTGAAAGCGGTTCCCCCGAAGTGTCGAGGTATATTATCACCTCATCCCTCTCCCAGTATACGAACACCGCCGACCCTATGTTCTCGCCGCCGGAATCAGGCCGGCGCTGACATCTTTCGCGCATTCTGTCGGCTATAGCGTCCTTCGTATAGAGCGAAGGCAGCCTTGTATCGCGTATTGTGTTGTTGTGGACGACCGACGAAACAGAGAAATACCCGTCCGCCTCTATGATGTTCTCCCAGTCTATCGAAAACGCAGCCTCGTAAAGGTCCCTTATGTTGCGGCAACGCGTCCGGAGAAGCGGCACCAGCACGCGGTGGGCCGTCCTCAGGCGCAGATTGAGCTTCATGACATCTCGCATGGAGCCCCTCACAACCACTGTGTTCTCTGTGACCTCTATTGGCTTGTAGCCAAAATCCCTTACCTCTATCTCCGTCCAGCGCGAAAGTTCCTTCGCGCAGGATATTATTATCGGATAGTTCCTGTCCGTCCAGATTTTCATCGGTTCACCATTGACCTTTTCGATTTCTGCCGCCTGCTGCGCCTCTTAGCTTATCCTCAAAGGCATCAGCACATAGAGGAACGGTATGGAGCACTTTATTACCGCAGGTGAATGGCCGTTGTTCAGGTTTATGGAAACCTCGTCGTCGTCAATCGCCTTGAGAGGATCCATCACATAGTTCGGATTGAACATTATCTCGATCGTCTCACCGCCGTACTTGATCGGCACTTCGTCGGTAGCCTCGCCTATCTCGCTCGCGGCGGATGTCACAGTAAGCCTGTTCGCGTCGAAAATGAGCTTGGTCGAATGGGCCTCGTCCATCGTCATCACGCTCGCGCGCTCAAGAGCGTCGAGCAGCAACTGCCTGTCTATGACAATCGTGTGCTGGCATTCCGCCGGAATTACCTGACGGTAGTTGGGATAGGCGTCGTCCATAAGCTTGGAGTATATCTGGACCGACCCGAGATTGAAGCTTATCTTCGTCCTCTGTATGTTGATTTTTACATCCCCTTCCCCGGCAAGAGAGCGCTGAAGTTCCTGCACCGCCTTCGACGGCAGCACAATATCGCGCTCGGAGGTCTTCGGGAACTCCATTTCCCTCTCAACCAACGCAAGCCTGCGCCCGTCGGTCGCGACCATTGTAAGCTTCGCGTCCTTGAAACTCATGAGAACTCCCTTGAGCGTCCGGCGCGTATCGTCCTGCGACGCCGCATACGCCGTCTTCCTGAGCATCTCCTGAAGCGTCTGCCTAGGCATGATGTATTCGCAGCTGTCCTCTTCGCCGCCGAGTTTCGGGAAATCCGCCTCAGGCTTGCCGTTGAGCTTGTAGCTGGCGCTTCCCGCGCGTATAACCGCCTTCTCGCCGCCGTCTATGTCGACCTCTACAATCCCCTCCGGAGCCTTCCCGATAAGGTTGAACAGAAGCTTCACCGGAAGCGTCGACGCCCCTTCCACGGAAACCTCGCACTCTACAGTGCTCACTATTGATATATCCAGATCGGTCGTCGTAAGCTTGAGCTCCCCGCCGCGCGCCTCGATCATCACATTCTGCAGAATCGGCAACGAACCCTTGCCGGCGACAATGCTCTGCACAGGCTTTAGAGCCTCGATGAACTTGCTGCGAACTATGCTGAATTTCATTTCTCTTTCCTTTCTCTGCCCACTGAGGGGCTTTGGGTTGTTATTGTATCAAATACTGTTACTGAAATAAAGGGTTAATTTACTATTACCTATTAGGTGTGTCGACAGTGTAGACAACTCGCGAAACCCCTGCGCCGCAAGGCTTTCACGCGTTTTGATCTGTTGATATCCGTTCATGCTGCCGGTTGACATCTTTTCACAACCGCCTTTCCCTGTTGACAACCCGGGTTTTGCGGACAGTTTATCTACAGGATTTCAGACGCTTTTATCCTCCACCCCGTCCAGCCCCAGGCCGAAATCCGTGACAATCGAAATCAGGTTTTCCTTGAGTTCCGGTTCTACATCCAGCCTCTTCGCTATCGTCTTCACTCCGTGAAGAACAGTCGCGTGCGACTTTTCAAACTCCTTCGCGATCTCCGGCAGGCTCTTTGTCGTGTACTTTCGCGCGATATACATCGCGAGCTGGCGCGGCGTAACAAGCGACACCGTCCTTTCTATTGAAAGTATCTGCTCCACCGTCACGGAGTATTTAGCCGCCACCGCCGCCTGAATCTCCTTTATAGTGACCTTTTTCTGCTTCTTCTCCTTTTCTATGAAGTCTTTGAGAAGGTGCGATAGTATCTCGTTGTTGAGTTTTATGGTGCTGTCGAGTTTCATCATAACCGAAACCTTCCCAAGCGCGCCCTCCATCGCCCTCACATGGCTCTTTATGTTCTGGGCTATGAATTTAAGCGTGTCTTCTGGAACTGACGGTACCATACCCTCTGACTTCTTCTTCAGAATCGCAAGACGCGTCTCGTAGCTCGGCTGCTCGATCTCCTGGACCATACCCCATTCAAATCGCGATATAAGCCTCGGTTCTATCCCTGGCAGATCCTTCGGGGCGACATCGCTAGTCATTACAATCTGCTTGCCGTCGTTATGCAGAGAGTTGAATGTATTGAAGAATTCCTCCTGAAAGTCCTTTCCTCGGCTCATGAACTGTATATCGTCGACCAGGAGAACGTCTATCTTGCGGTACCTGTCGCGAAACTGCTGTATAGAGGAGCTCGTAAGTGCGTTCACATATTCGTTCAGAAACCTCTCGGCTGTTAGATAGCATACCGACGAAGAAGGATTCTTCCTCTTTATGTCGTTTCCTATAGCCTGCATTATGTGGGTTTTGCCAAGCCCCGTCCCGCCGTGGATGAAAAGAGGATTGTACCCCTTCTTGCCCGGCTCCTTCGCAGCGCCTTTCGCCGCCGCGTGAGCCCAGCTGTTCGACGGACCCGTCACGAACTCTTCAAACGTGTAGTCTTCGTTGAGTGGCATAGTCGAAACGAAATGCGCCGCCGGCTTTTCAGGCGCCGCCGCGTCCTTGCTCTTGCGATGCGGCACCACTATCGCCGGGTTCAAGCTCTCGTCGAACTTGAACTCCAGCCTTATAGCCTCGCCCCCGTCGGATAGAACAAGCGCGTTTTTGAGTTTCGTCGAGTAGTTGTCGCGCAGCATCTCCGCCGCAAACTTGTTCGCGGTGAATATGGTGTAAAGACCGTCCTTCTCGGTTATTGAAGTCACCATGGAGAAATGGCGCCTCGCCTGATCTTTCTCCTCTTGGGTGGATAGCGTCGAGACATAAAGGTCTTTCGCCTTTTGCCAAGCGTCTTTCGCCCTTGTGTCCTGCATGTCTTTCATCTTTTTCTTCTTTCAAGTTTCGCATATATAATACCATAATTTTTGACGCCATGGGCATAAAAGAAATAGTCATATGTCTACACTTTATCAACAGCCTCATGTTGATAACTATTGTCTCCCGCGCGAGGACGCAATTTGAATGTTCCTGAATATATACCGTTGCCGACGCCCTGTTACAATTGACCCTCCCAAACAACCCCTCGCGAAACCACTGATTTTATTGCGGCTTTTGGCCACCACCCCTCTCAAAGCCCTATAAACATTGGCTCTCGACGCCTGTTGATAACCGTTAGATAATGGTTCACATAAGTTCACAATTTTCCCCTTGACAAAATGCCGCCTTGTCATGAAACCCTTGTTTTTCAGGCTTTTTTGAACATTTCTCCTCCGCAGATTGACGCATAATACAGAAAATATTTTTGTTCACAACCTAGTAGATAATATGGTATAATGCCCGCCAGTGAAATGAACAGCAATCACTTCGAAATCATCGTTGTCGGCGGCGGACACGCCGGAGCGGAAGCAGCCCTCGCGTCCGCCAGAATGGGAGCCAAAACACTCCTCGTCACCTCATGCCGTGACGCCATCGCGCGAATGCCCTGCAACCCTTCTATCGGAGGCCTCGCCAAAAGCCATCTCGTCTACGAACTGGACGCAATGGGCGGCGAAATGGGTAGAAACGCCGATGCCACGGCCCTTCAGTCAAAAACCCTCAACCTCAGCCGCGGCCCCGCAGTATGGGCCACCCGCGCCCAATGCGCCAAGCTGGAATACACCCGCAGAATGCAGCAGGTTGTCGAAACCCAGCCCAACTTGACCGTACTCGAGGACAGCGTAATAGACTTGATCGTCGACAATGATGGTCAAACTCTGTCTCCTCCAAGTGCTGATGGCCAAACTGCGCTTGACCAATTCTCAGTCTGCGGAGTCAAAACTCTTCTCAGTGGCTCTTTCTACGCACGCTCCATAGTCGTAACCGCCGGTACTTCCCTTCGTGGCAGAATATGGATAGGAAAAGAGTCAAAAGAGAGCGGCGGCGATTCCCGCCCTGCCGTGAACCAGCTCTCGGCCGCGCTTTCCCGCCTTGGCTTTGACTTGATACGCCTTAAAACCGGTACTCCTCCGCGCCTCAAGGCCTCATCCTGCGATTTTACCAGATGTTTGCGGCAGGATGGCGAGTCGCCCCGCCCATTGTTCCACGTGGAACAATCTACAGCCTCCGATTCCTCTTCCATATCATCGCCTCCAGGCGCCGCAATGTTCCACGTGGAACAATCTGCCGCCTCCGATCCCTCTTTCATATCATCGCCTCCAGGCTCCGCAATGTTCCACGTGGAACAATCTACAACCTCCGATCCATCTTCCATATCATCGCCTCCAGGCGCTGCAATGTTCCACGTGGAACAATCTGCCGCGCTTTCTCCTGCTGAAAAGGGCGGCAATCCCCCGATGTTCCACGTGGAACATTGCCCGCCGCTGCCCGAAATGCCGTGCTGGCAGACCCATACAACGCCTCTCACCCACCAGATAATACGGGATAATCTATCCAATTCAGCCCTCTACGGCGGCGCGATCCAGGGAACCGGCGTTCGATACTGCCCGTCGATAGAGGATAAAATCGTCCGCTTTGCCGACGCCGACCAGCACCATGTTATGCTGGAACCCGAGGACTCCGCCGGGACGGTGATCTATCCCAACGGTCTCAGCTGCAGCCTGCCGCGCGATGTACAGGAGAAAATGGTTCATTCTGTGCCGGGCCTTGAAAACGCCGAGTTCCTGGCTTACGCCTATGCCATAGAATATGACGGAATCGACGCGCGCGAGCTTAAACATTCCCTTGAATCCAAGCGCATACGCGGCCTGTTCTTTGCCGGACAGGTCAACGGCACGACCGGCTACGAGGAAGCCGCCGCACAAGGCTTCATGGCAGGCGTGAACGCCGTCTTTTCCGCGCGCGGTGAAGAGCCGCTTGTCTTGAGCCGTCAAGATGCCTACATAGGCGTCATGATAGACGATCTCGTGACGAAGGGGACAGATGAACCCTACAGAATCTTCACCAGCCGCGCCGAGCGCCGCCTTATCCTGCGCCAGGATAACGCCCGCTACCGCCTTGCCGATGCCGCCGAGCGGATAGGCATACGTCCGCGAGCCTTCCTGGACGAGACGCGCCGCTTTATGGCGATCCTCGATAAAGCCCTTGCCGAAAACCGCGCTGCCACCGTTATCGACGCCTCTCTGCCGCCGGAAGCATGCCGACGCCTTGACGATGAACTTGCAATTATGCGACGCTACGCGCCATACATAGAGCAGGAAAAACGGGCGGCAGAACGGGCCAAAGCCGACGAAACATTGGCCATTCCCCGGTGGCTGGACTACGACAAGTGCGTCGCCGTGAGGTTCGAAAGCCGCGAAAAGCTGAAGAAGTACCGCCCCGAAAACCTTGCGCAGGCTTCTCGCATACCGGGCGTGAACCCCAGCGATGTGGCGATTCTTGCTATTATAATAAGGAGAGGCCATGTATAACTGCCCCTGAGAAGGGGGCTTGCTGCAAGGATGGAAAAAAAGTTAAAAAAGTCTGTCATCGATCGTCCCCGCGTGCATACATTCCCTTGGTTAAACTTGTTGCTCGAACCGAAGCGTCATCTTCAGCGCTTCGGTTTCGTGTATCTAGAGCACGTCTTCCCTCCTAAAAACACCCCCCTGGGGGTTGAAGGGCGCTGGTTGGGGGGTAGCACCGTGCTACCCCTAGGGGTAGCGCCGCGCTACCCCCGGGGTAGGGTTCGGCTACCCTCAGAGGGTAAAAAAACTACCCCCTCCCTGCCGCCAAAAAAAATCGTAAAAAAGTTTGTCATCGGTCGTCACGCCGTGCATACATTCTCTTGGTTAAACTTGTTGCTCGAACCGAAGCGTCATCTTCAGCGCTTCGGTTTCGTGTATCTAGAGCACGCCTCTCCTCCCGGTTTTTCCACCCGCAAAAAAAAAATTCGCCACCCCCATTGACAAGCGAACAGAAAATATGATACAATACCCGCGTTCTTGAGCAAGGAAGGGGTTTCGGATGGGATGTCCGAGCCTGTGGTTAACGGACAAGGTCAATCCAGCCGTCAGCCCTGAACTGCGAGGGGACAACAAGTTAACCACCTGTAGTGGACTGATGGCGACGGCGGTCGGGTGACCGCAGGAGCTGCGGAAAGCGAAGGGTACGAGCGAGGGTCCAACAAGCCCGAACTCACAAAAAAAGAAAGAAACAGAAAAATGAAGAAGCTCATGCTTGTTGCTGCTGTTGCAGCGATTGCTGGCGGCGCGTTCGCCGCTTGCGAGGAAGATACCGCGTGCGTTTACGCGTACAAGATGACCCTCACGGGCAAGTCCACGGTTCCGCTCGCCAAGAAGGGCAATGCCTCCAAGTGCGTTGACGCCGCTTGCTTCCGCAAGGTCGGTTCCTACAAGGTCACTGGTTATGTCTTCGGCACGACCACCGACAACACCAATCCTGACGAGTGCATCGAAGGTTGCGCTTGCAACGATTTCTCCGCGATCAAGTCCGTTCTCTGGAACACTGGCACCAAGACGCTCCTGACCGACGCGCTCGAGATCAAGCAGCTCGACCTCATCGGCGCTGATGCCAAGTCCGCTGAAATCGTCGCCACGCTTGGCGATCTCACGCTCGCCGGCTTCGGCAAGTACAACACGAAGACCCTCAAGCTCACGTCCGCGTCGGGCAACTTCGCCGGCCAGGTCGCCGCTCCCAAGTGCTCGACCTGCACGTACAATGCTGACACCTGCGATGACACCTGCGAAGAGACCGACTCGGCCGTGTTCGCGGTTTGCACGCTGGAGGCCACTACCGCCGAGACGACCGCTGCTTACGGCAAGTGGAGCCTCAAGACCAACGCTGCCGCCGTCAAGAAGCTCACGAAGAACTACTCTGAAGAGGGCACGGTTCTCATTCCGTCGAACGTGAAAGTAGTTCAGGTTCCGTAATTCCAACGATTGAGTGAACGCTAAAACGGGCGGGGGGGCTTTTAAAAGTCTTCCTGCTCGTTTTCACATGAAAAAATGAGGTACGACATGCTTAGAACGGTTTTCATCTATGTGGCCCTGATGGCTGTGCTTGCCGGATGCCGGCGGCAGAGCGATCGGCATGTCGTGCTTTCCGTCAACGGCCACGATCTCACGGAGGAGATGATTTCAAGCCGTGCCAATCTCATGGTTGCGCTTCGGCATCATCGAAATCCGAAGTTCTCCGATGATGATGCGTTGAAGCTGAGGGAGACATTCAGGCGGGGATATGGAAACGTGTTCATAAGGGACGCTGTTTTAGCCGATTTCGCAAAGTCGCGCGGAATATCGATTCCCGACAGGATTCTTGCAGAATGCCGCGCCAAGGCGTTCGCCGCCCAGCGAAACCGCGGCGACAAGAACTTTGAAGATATGGTTGTGCGCGCAGGTGTCGACAGGCGGGAATTTGACGCCCAGATACGCACCGAGGCTCTTGTGGTTGCAGTCAAGGAGCATCTCGCGCAGAGCAACCCGACGAATTTCACGACCGCCTACGCTGATGACCTTATAAAGAGGATGAAGGCGTTCAACGCCGATATGGTCAAAACCAACGCGCTGGTTTATGCGCGAGCGACAAATGTGTGGATGCGTCTTAACGCAGGTGCCGATTTCGCGCAGACGGCGAAGGAGTTTACCGAGGTTCCCGAAGAAAAAGACGATTGCGAGTGGGGCATTCTAGACGATTCGTTTCTGCGCGACAGCCCTCGGCTTCTGGAGGCCGTCAAGAAGTTGCGCGTAGGCGAATTCACGCCGCCGGTCGAAGGGGACAACGCCTTGTTGATCGTGCGGTTGGACGGTCTTTCAAATGATGGCGCGTATGAGCTTTCGCGCATAGTGTTTCTGCTTCCGATGATGCTCGACATAGCCTCCAGAGAGGAGATCATCGAGACGGCCTAT
The DNA here is from genome assembly GCA_002395905.1 of Verrucomicrobia bacterium UBA4286. GTDB lineage: Bacteria > Verrucomicrobiota > Kiritimatiellia > RFP12 > UBA1067 > UBA1067. The sequence continues at coordinate 36,102 of DGVK01000062.1, forward strand.
AAAGAGCATTACGACAGCCTTTACAAGACGACTCTAAAGGATTTAATCGATTCTGCCGACATTGTTCGGATGAACCAAGATTCAGAGCAAACAAGCAAGGAGGACAAAAATGAAGCAAAAAGGTAGTTCACTGGCAGCCGTGAAGATCATATGCGCAGCCGCGATCATGGCGATTGCGACCGCATCGGCCGAAACGGCGGATGGAGGGCTGGTTTACAGCACATCCACCGATTACAAGGTCGGTGAGTGGAATTCTCATTTTGTGGCGATAAAAGAGCTGGCCGACGCGGAGCGAATCCCATTGGTCGTTTTCTGGGCGAACCCCGGTTGCCCCAAGTGCAAAACGCTTGAAGCGGCGCTTAACACCGATACGGCCAGGGCTTGGCAGAAGAACAAAGGATACTATTTCGTATTTGCCTTGGACATTAAAACAACAGACGGAAGCAAGGCCAAGTCCTTCGCCAGACACGCGAGCGGCCATTTCCCGTATATAGCCGCATACTGGAACAACGGTGTCTCCAAAAAGCCGATCAAGACGACTTTTTCGGGGCGCAACGGTGAAATGCCCGTGAAGAGCGGCTCCTTGGCAGAGCAGTTCATGGCCTCCATAGATAGGTATATAGGCAACTATGTCAAGCCCGTCAATTATGTCGGCGGCAAGGTTTCGCTTGAAGAGACCGACGGCAACCGCCTGGAGGCCGAGGAGGGCACGAGCGAGATTTCCTTCGAGATGGTTCGCGACGAGACCGCCGCCGAAGTCGCCACGAACAACATTGTAAAGGTTATCGGGCCGGACGGCAAGACGGCGCAGACAGTGTCCGTCACGTGGACTGCCGGGCAGACAAAGCAGACTGTTACGGTCGATATATCAAAAGTCTCCTTCTCCAAGGATGGCGAAAAGGCCCTCTTGGTTGCAGCCGATGCCAACGGCAGCGAGCAGGCGACCAACACTGTCACATATGTGGCCGGTTCCGGCGAAAGTTCGGCGAATCCTCTTTGGATCGGCGAGCGCTCAGCGCCCAAGACCACCGGAAAACTTCTCACGGCGACAACGGCTCCCGCTCTTCAGTTCGGCGAGTGGACTATGGATCTAGATACGGCCAAGGCGACAGCGGCGGCGGCCGAAGGCGACGCATACACGCTCGTCTCAGTTGAAGGTTCACTCTGGTGCCATGATTGCGCCAATACCGAGCGCAACTTCCTGTCCGTCACCGACAAGGACGGCAATAACAGGTTCAACAAGTGGGCCGCCGACAACAATGTGGCGCTTGTCGCCATTGATGTGCCGAATTTCACAACGAACAGTTCCGAAAATATAACAAGACCTACGATTCTTTCGCGCAAGGCAATTACGACCACTCTTGCTTATGAAATTCCCGCTTCCGGATTTTATGATGTATCGAAAGGCGGTGCGCCTCAGTCTCTTACACTGCCTATGGTCCGCAGCGGTCTCGGCTACCTTACGCGCAAGGGCGTTTCGGATGAAACCGCCGCCGCCGCCCTCGAGCGCAACCGCCAGCTCGTGACGACCGACTTCTCTGAGGGAGGCTTCCACAGTGCGGCGGATTCGTCGCCTTACAGGACCGGTGTGCCGATTTTCGTCGTTCTCGACAAGAAGGGCAATGTTGCGGCCCGCCTTACGCGTTTCGCCTCAGTGAGCCCGATGGCGTCTGCCAAGGACGACTGGGACAACATCATCAAGCGCTTCGACGAGCTTCTTGCAATCGCCCGCGGCGACCACAACGACGGCGGCGTTCTCGAAAACGACTTCCCGTCCGCCAAGATCGCCGGCTTCAAGGCGAACGGCGGCAGTGCGAGCGGCGAGATAAGCCACGTGGATTATCGCGACATTTTTGCGCTTCAGGATTTCACCGGCAATGCGCTGCTCAAGACTACTGTCTCCGGCGAGAGCGCCGCAGAAGTGACGGTTTCGTATATCAAACTCGGCGCGGACGGCAAGGAGCAGGTCGTCGGCGAGCCTGCGACGGGCAAACTGTCCGACGGCATCGAGCTGGAATACACGTTCACGGTTGCGGGCGAGTATTTCGTCAAAGTGTCCGGCGATCTGGCCGGCGACGATTTTGGCATTGCGAACGAGACGGCCGGCAATTTCCACTCCTACGCGGTTTCCAGCACGGTGGTCTACGTACCGCAGGAGGAAAAGGCCAGCGGCAATCCGGCGGCAGGTTCCGACCAGGTGACGATGCGCCTTGAAAAGGGTCAGATGTACAGGATCGAAGGACTCAACACATCGAAGGTCACCGATATTCTTGAGCCGACCGACTCCGAAGATCCTTACTGCATCTTCTACACGGCGCTTGTCGACGGCGACAAGTCGCTTACGACGCAGAAGAAGGATGTCACGGTTTCTTACCAGAAGTGGACGCCGGGAACCGTGGGCTTCACCGCCGCCAACAAGTCTGTGACCGAGAGCGCGGGCGAGGTCAAGGTTTCCCTCTCGCGCACAGGTGGCGCGTCGGGCGACATAACGGTCAAAGTCGCTCTTGATGAAGAGGCGACCACTTTGTATGACAGCGACGGCAAGGCCCGCTTTGAATTCAAAGATGCCGAACTCATATTGAAGGAAGGCTGGCTCGGCGAAACGAACGTCACGGTGGCGGTCTTGGACGATGCACGTTTTGACGGCAGCGGCGATGTCGCGCTGAGCCTGGAAGTGGTCAAGGACGAGAACGGCGACACGGTTCTTGCAACGACAAACTTTGTGCTCGCGGTGAGGGAGGACGACAAGCAGGCCGCAGGAAAGGCAGCCTTTGTCGGCGCGGATCCGTTCTTCTCGCGCAGGGCGACGGTCTATGCGCGTGAGAGCGATGGCGCCACTGTTTACGCGAAGCGGGTGGAGGCGTCCGACGGGTATGTCACCGTCAAGGTCGCCGCGACGAACGGCGCGAAGACCGAGATCGGCGGCGTCGAGACCAATCTGCTCGTGTGGGCCAACCACAAGTTCGATGAGCAGGCGGTAAAGGTTTCCGGCATCGCGGCGGGCAGGTCGGCCAGGCTCACGCTCACCAGTCCTACGGACGGGCTGAGGATTCTTTCGGCGTCCAACTATGTGACCGTTGTTTCCGTGGCGGACGACGCGCCCGCGTTCTCGACGACCGAGAAAGCCGAGAAGATCTATCGTTATGTCGCGGTCAGCAATGTCTATCCCGTGGTTCTCGCCGAGAGCGTGGACGCCTCCGCCGCGAAGCTTACTTTCACAAAGCTTTCCGGCACGCTCCCCGCCGGTCTCACCGCGAAGTACGACGCCGATTCCTGCGCCCTTGCCGTGATCGGCACGCCGACAGCCAAGGCGGGCGTGTACACAATGGTCTACCAGGTGACGCAGAGGGTCGGGACGAAGACCACGCCCGGTCTTACGATAGAGTTGACCTACACCATCCAGGATCCGACTGTTGCGGGCGGCGACGAAGCCGACTACAACGAGGCTGTCGCGGCGGGCCGGTCGCGTACCATCAAGGACATTCCTGTGATCGACGCCGAAGCGAAGCGTCTCGCGGGCGTTCTGCAGGTTACGATACCGCAGAACGGCAGGGCGAGCGCGAAGTTCACGTGCGCCGACGGTGCGGTTTCGTTCAGCGCCAAGGGGTGGTCGGCGTTCGGCGAGAGCGGCGAAAAGGCGCTTTCGGCCAAGCTTGCTTCGACGAAGAAGGGCTACTCCATGACGCTCGTCGCCAGCAACGACGGCTCCGTCACGGCGGAGATCGATACGCCCGATACGGAAGAAACCCCGCTCGTTGCTTCGAGCGACGGCAAAGTCTGGAGCGCCTCCAATGCTGCGGAGCCGTGGAAGGGCGTGTATACCGTCGCGCTGAAGGTCGAGAGCGTTGAAGAGACGCGCGAACAGATTGCGCCTCGCGGATATGGATATCTCACGCTCAAGCTTGAAGGAACCGGAGCGTTGCGCGACGGACGCGTGACTTGGAGCGGAATTCTGCCGAACGGCATGTCGGTTTCCGGCAGCACAATACTGTCCGGCAACGAAAACGACGACTGGGCGACGCTCCCGATATACAAAAAGTCTTCGCTGGACGAGATTGCCCTTGTTGCCAGGATGTATCCCGGGCTTGCAACGCGTTCCGTCATCGAGGATGACTCGGCCGACGCTGTCTGGCGTCATGCCGAGCGTATCGAAAGCGCAAACGTGGAATGGACCGCCGAACTTGGCGTCTACGGCAGCATCTTCGACAAGACGGCCAATCTCCTTGACTGCTGCGAGGAATACCAGAAGTCCACGTTCGATCTGGTGTTCGACACCTCGATGATAGGAGAGACGTATCGCGGCGCCGTGCAAAAGGCGGGCGTCGCACAGCTGGTCGTTTCCGACACCAGGCTCAGTCTTGAAAACCGCCCGGCGGGAATGTCGTCCATTTCGTTCAACAAGTCGCTTGGAACGGTCTCCGGCAGTCTGCGCCTGCCGTGTGAAGATGGTTACATCTCGGCCGTCTACAAGGGCGTTCTGTTGACTGGCTGGGGCGAGGGATGCGGTTGCAGCGACGAAGATGAAGAGTTCGGTCTTCCGTTCGTCATCGGAGCGTTTTACTTCACCGACAGAATCGGCTATGAAGCAAAGTCTGGCAGTCGCGTCGTAGAGCGGCAGCTTTCGGTGAAGCGCGGAGGTTCGGTTTTTACAGAGTAATGCAAGTATTTCAGAGGGGGGATTTATGAGCATAAAACACGTGGTTCTGGGTTTGGTCGCCGCGCTTGCGCCTGCATTGTTCGCTGCCTCGCCTTCGGCGGGCAGCTGTGAGTCCAGTGCGGTGACCGCCAAGGTTTCTCAAACGGTTCGTCTCGTAAGGGAGTGGAATCCTGATTCCGACAAATACGAAGACTCCGGGGTGTACTATTTCAAGGCTGTCCTGCGGCGCAGCAACGCCTACACGATTTGGACCGACTCATTCGGGACAAACGAGGTGGAGCTTGCGACACATGCGGCAGACCCCGTCAAGGACGACGACTTCGGCCCGTCGGCCGATTTCAACGATGTGGACGAAGGCGACAGCGCAATACGCATGGTCATGTATGTCGACGACTGGTACATAGACAAAGAAGATCCGTCCGAAAGCGATCCGTCGAGCTGGACTTACTATTTCGTCCTTACCGGCGCGGTCGGTACGGAAGTCACTCTGCACTTCTCGACTGGCGTTTTGATTCCTGCGGGCCGTGAAGACAGTCCTCTGCTCATAACGCCGTCCGGGAACGCGGCAACCGTCAGTCGCAATCTCGAGATTGGGGGGATGTACTATTTCAGGGCGCGTCTCACCGGGGGGCGGCTCTACGCATTCGGGACGGTCGGCGGCTCCGAAGACGAATCCTTGATATTGAACTTCTATCCCGAGGACAATTCCAATACGGTGTCCAATACGGTGACAGTATACGACGATGTGTCGTATGCCGGCGACGATTACAATTCCGGACATTTTATCGTTCCTTCCGCAACAGGCTACTACCAGATAGTCGTCGACGGTTCGGGTGAAAACGAAAGAGCCGCGTTTGGCCTTGTACACCAGCTCATACCGTCGCGCGCCATAGGGAGCCACGACGTTTCCGGGCTGGAGGTGGGTTCACCGGTCGAATTCAATGCTGGCTACAAGAGCAATACGATAAAGCATAGAGCCTACGACGAAATAATCGACGAATGTCTGTTCAAGGTGGTTGCTGCGAAGAATGACAGGTTTGCTGTCTACACCGCCGGGGCGCAGACAAACCTTTTGATGCGCGTCTACGACAGGAATGGAAAAATACTCGCCGAGAACACGTCCGACGGGTATGGCATGGATGTCCGATGCGCGTTCGAGGCGACTGCCGCCGGCAACTACTACATCGGCGTCTGCCAGAACATCGACGACGAGTTCACGACCGCGCCCGCCTACACTGCGGCGACGCTTCATCTTGCGAACGCTTCGGCGGTCGAGGGCTCGCCCGACGAGTGGGATCCCGCCGACGACTCGCCCGACACGGCGACCGGTCTCGCGGCAGTGCCGGGGACTGCGGCGGACGATCCCTCCAAGGTCGATGTCGAGGGGCACGGATGGCACGCTCTCGGAATGACCGACTGGGCCGATACTTTCGTGATCGCCGCGCGCAGGGGCGTGACATACCGCTTCTCCACCACGGTTGAAGACGAATCCGCCGTGCGCAACAGGCTGAGCGCCGAAGTATTCACGCTTTCAGGAAAAACCGAGCGCACGTTTTCCGCCGTTTCCGGCGACATCAATCCTGGCGCGGCCGTTCCTCTCACGTTTACGGCTGCCGCAAACGCCGCTTATTATATAAGGATATCGGTTGAGGGCGGCAGCGGACTAGACTACCCGAACTACAAGGTACACTCCATGGCCTACACGACGAGCGGCGCACAGCTCGGCATACTTACGGTGAACACTCCGGGAGCGCCTTCGGCGACATGGTCGCTCGGCTCAGAGTCGGTGAAGTATCCCAGCGGCTCTTCGGTTCTCGTGAGCGGCACGCAGACCGTCAAGCTCTCCACGGTGAGCGGCTACAAGGCGGCGGTGTCGTCCACGACCGTCACCGTGAACCCGGGCGCGAAGCCGACGGTCGTCGAAGTCAAGTACTCCGACACCTTCGACCCCAGGGACGACGCCCCATCCGGCAGGACGGGGAGGGTTTCCCACTCCGCCACAGCGCTCACCTTCAAGAACGTCGAAACCGAATACGCCAGGCGCACGCTCTGGGACGACGACCCCGAGGACAACTTCGCGATCACCGGCGCCGACGGCTACTATTACGACATCTCTCTCAAGAATGTCGAAGGCGACGATGTGACGTTCTCCATAACCAACGCCGAGAATGGCGTCGTGGCCGAGAATGTGAAGGCCGTGAGCCAGCTCACGATGCCGAAGACGAAGTCCAAATACTTCCTCGCCGTGAAGAACGGCGACAAGGCGACTGCTTACGGCGGCTACTCGCTTTTCGGGAAGTTCGCGAACGTCGGCGCGATCAAGTTCGCGAGAACCGCGGTCTCCGCGAGGGAGAATGCGGCGTCCGTCGTGATCACCGTGAACCGCACGGCGAGGGACGGCGTGGTCCGCGTCAAGTACGGCACTGTGGCAGGCACCGCAAAGCCCGGCGAGGACTACATCGCCCAGAACGGCGTCCTTGAATGGGCCAACGGCGACAACAAGGCGAAGACGATCACCGTCAAGCTCATCCCCGATCTCGTCCCCTTTTACGAAGGGAACAAGACGTTTACCGTGCAGCTCAAGGCGTTCGAGGACGACGAGCGCGAGGCGTCGGAGTATCCCGCCTCCATCGTCGGCGGCGACACGTGCACGGTGACGCTCACCGAAACGTCGCGCGCGACGGACACCGTTGAATCGGCCTACGCCAAGGTCGCCCCGAGGCTTGCGACCGTCAGAACCGAGACCGTCCCGCTCGAAACCGGCACTTTCTACGGCGTTCTCTCCGAGGACGGTTCGGCCCTCACGAACGGCCTGCCGCAGCTCGCCTCTGTGACGCTCACCGCCTCCGTCCCGACCTCGACGCGTCCGTCGCGGCTCTCCGCCAAGGTCGCCCTCGCCGGCAAGACCTACACGTTCACCGCGGAAGGCTGGAACGACGGCGAGACGGAAGGCACCCTTGAGCGCGAGCTTTCCCTCGTCCAGCGGCTCAACCGGCTCGACGAAGAAACCGGGCGCACGGTCTCCGTGACGGTCACGAACACGCTCGTGGTCACGGCGGCTTCCGGCGAGACCGCGGCGGACGGCGACTGGCTCAAGTCCGGCGGAACGGCGACGCTCGTCATGAATGTTCCGGACACGAACAACAAGGGCTATCAGGAGGAGATACGCTACACCGGCGCGATCTACCGCCAGAACGCGAAGATACAGGACTACCTTACGGCCGTCACCAACTTCACCGGCTACTACACCGTCGCGCTCGCCGCTACGGGCGTTGACGCGCTGGAGGCACCCGCCGGGAACGGCTACATAACGCTCACCATCGACAACAAGGGCATGGTCAGGGCGGCGGGAATGCTCGCCGACGGGACTACGCGACCGTCGCTCTCCGTCGCGGCCTGCGCGATAATGGAAGATGAATCGTCCGCGAACGGCTACTCGATGTATGTGCCGCTCTTCTTCGCGAAATCGCCTGCTGTGTTCGGCGGCGAACTCAGGCTCTACGCCGGTGAATCGGGCGCGATCGTCGTCGATTCGTCCCGGCCGCTCGTCTGGAACAACGACAACGCCAGGCTCACCTACTACGGCGAAGAGGGCTACCGCCTTTCGCTCGACCCCGCAGGCGGCTGGTACGACAAGGTCGTCAACCTCCAGGCCTACTATCTCACGCGTGCGTTCGAGGTCGCCGCGCCCGACGCGTCGGAGTTCTTCTCCGAGGCGCTTACGGCCAACTCCGCGACGAAAGACTACCATTTCGTGGATGCGGTCCAGCCGGACGGCACGGCGGTCGATCTCGCGGGCGACGCGTTCTCGACGGCGAGGAAGACGCTCGTAAGAAGCGGCACGCTATACGACCTCGCGGCGAGCTCCAACCCGTGCAACGTGCAGGTAAAGCTGGCGCGCGCGACGGGCCTCGTCACCGGCACGTTCTCGCTCTGGAGCGAGAACGAGGACGGCTCGAAGCAGAAGGAGATCACCGGGCTCAAGCACTTCGGCGTCCTGGTGATGAACCGTGACGAGGCCGCCCCGCTCGACGGCGA